>NZ_JBAURZ010000109.1:0-13932 GCF_049581445.1 Paraburkholderia sp.
GGCCCGCAATGCCCGCCGCAATGCAGCCGCCCAGCGTCGCGCTGGGGCCGTAGTGCGGGGGTTCGAAGGCAAGCATCTGAGAATGCTCCGCCAGCGCTGCCTCGATCTCCAGCAAGGGCGTGCCGGCGCGCGCGGTGATGACGAGTTCGGCGGGGTCATAGGCAATGATGCCGCGATGGGCCCGCGTGTCGAGGATGGCGCCTTCGAGCGTCTGTCCGTACCAGTCCTTGGTGCCGCCGCCGCGAATGCGCAACGGACGGTCTTCCGCGGTGGCCGAACGGATGCGTTCGGACCAGGCGGCGACGGTGTCGTCCTCTTCCATGGTGTCCTGCTTCGTTGTGTTTCGTTCGATTGTACCTGGCAGGGCCAAGCTGGCAACCCGGAGCGGACCCGCATCGGGTAAGCGGGGCCAGGCAGCTGGGCAGTAGCGTGGGGAAACGGGAGCAGCGTGGACGTGGAGCAGCGGGGCGCCCCAGAAACGCCTGCCAAGGCACCGGTGGCGCCTCGGCTCTCACCTTGGGCGGGTCGGCCCGTCGCTTGGGTCGCGGCGGTGCAGGCAGGGCTGCGCGCGCGCCGCCTAAAACCGCGGCAATTCCGGATGCGGTAACAATCCGCCGCGCACGTGCATCTTGCCGTATTCGGCGCAGCGTGCACGCGTCGGGATGCCCTTATCCGGATTGAGCAAGCCTGGCGGATCGAAGGCGCGCTTGACCGCGTGGAACGCGTCGCGCTCTTCGGGAGAGAATTGCACGCACATCGAGTTGATCTTTTCGATGCCGACGCCATGCTCACCCGTCACGGTGCCACCGAGTTCGACACAAGCTTCGAGGATGTCGGATCCGAATGCCTCCGCCCGGTGCCACTCATCGAGATCGTTGCCGTTGAACAGGATCAGCGGATGCATATTGCCGTCGCCTGCATGAAAAACGTTGATGCAGCGCAGTTGATACTTCTTTTCCATTGTTTCGATGCGCGCGAGTAGCGGTCCGATACTGCGGCGCGGCACGGTGCCGTCCATGCAGTAATAGTCCGGAGAGATGCGGCCGGCTGCTGGAAACGCATTCTTGCGTCCTGACCAGAACTTCAGACGTTCATTCTCGGAACGTGAGATCTGAATGCGCGTGGCGCCGTGTTCGCGCAGCACCGCCGTCATCCGGACAATTTCGTCGGCAACTTCTTCAGGTGTGCCATCCGATTCGCACAACAGAATAGCTGCCGCGTCGAGGTCATAGCCGGCATTGACGAATTCCTCGACGGCGCGCGTTGCGGGCTTGTCCATCATCTCGAGACCGGCCGGAATGATGCCCGCAGCGATGATGCCGGCGACCGCATCGCCACCCTTGACCACGTCGTCAAAGCTCGCCATGACGACCTGCGCGGTCTGCGGCTTCGGGATCAATTTGACGGTGACTTCAGTGACGATGGCGAACATGCCTTCGCTGCCGATCAGCACGGCCAGCAGGTCGAGGCCCGGCGCATCGGGCGCAAGCGAGCCGAACTCGACCACTTCACCTTCCATCGTAATGGCGCGTACCCGCAGCACGTTATGGACGGTGAGGCCGTACTTCAGACAGTGCACGCCGCCGGAGTTCTCCGACACGTTGCCGCCGATCGTGCAGGCAATTTGCGAGGACGGATCAGGTGCGTAATAGAGGCCGTAGGGCGCCGCTGCCTCGGAGATGGCGAGGTTGCGCACACCAGGCTGGACCGTCGCGGTGCGCGCGTAGGAATCTACCTCGACGATCTTGCGAAAGCGCGCAAGCGACACCACGACCCCATGGCGAATTGGCATGGCGCCGCCCGACAGGCCGGTGCCCGCGCCGCGCGGAACAATTGGCACATCGAGCCGATGGCAGATCTGCACGATGCGTTGCACTTGCGATTCGGTTTCCGGCAATGCCACGGCTAGTGGCAGCCGACGATACGCCGCGAGGCCATCGCACTCGTAAGCAACCGTGTCTTCCTCGCGATACAACAGACAGTGAGTGGGCAGCACGGCCATCAACGCCTGGACGACTTCACGCTGCCGCTGCGCCAGCGCTTCGGCCGACAGTTCGGCGGGTGCATTCATATTTTCTCTCCTCGTACTTCGGGCTGCCGGTGGCGCGGTCGTGCCGCGCGAGTTTGTGTCCGTGAGCGGGCGGGGCCTAAGCCGCCCACGAGAAAATCTTGCCTGGGTTCATCAGGTTGCGCGGATCGAGCGCGTGCTTGATCGAGCGCATGGTGTCGACGGCAACCTCGCCATGCTCTTCGAGGAGGAAGCCCATCTTGTGCAGCCCTACGCCGTGCTCTCCGGTGCAGGTGCCATCCATGCGCAGGGCGCGCTGCACGATGCGCTCGTTCAGCCGCTCCGCCTCGACGAGTTCTTCGGGCTTGTTCGGGTCGATCAGGATGGCAACGTGGAAATTGCCGTCCCCCACGTGGCCGACAATCGGACAGGGTAGCGGCGAGGCGAGCAGATCCTGCTCGGTTTCCACGACGCATTCCGCGAGCCGTGAGATCGGCACGCAGACATCGGTGGTGACCGCGCGGCAGCCGGGCTTCAATTGCAGCATCGCGAAGTAGGCGCTGTGCCGCGCATTCCAGAGACGGCTGCGGTCTTCCGGACGGGTGGCCCACTCGAAGTCTTCACCGCCATTCTGTATGGTGATGTCCTGCACCAGTTCCGCCTGTTCCTTCACACCCGCTTCGGTGCCGTGGAACTCGAAGAACAGCGTGGGCGCTTCGCGCAAGCTAAGGTTCGAATGACGGTTGATGGAGCGGATGGCGAGAGAATCGACGAACTCGACGCGAGCGATCGGCACACCTATCTGAATGGTTTCGATGACGGCGCGCACCGCATCGCCCATCGACGGGAACGCGCACACCGCCGCCGAGACGGCCTCCGGTTGCGGATAGAGCCGCACCGTGATTTCGGTGATGACCCCGAGTGTGCCTTCCGAACCGACAAAGAGACGTGTGAGGTCATAGCCGGCCGCGGACTTGCGCGCTCGCGTGCCGGTCTTGATGACGCGGCCGTCCGCAAGCACCACGGTCAGCCCGAGGACGTTTTCGCGCATCGTTCCATAACGTACGGCGTTGGTGCCCGACGCACGCGTCGCCGACATACCGCCAATGCTTGCATCCGCACCCGGATCGATAGGGAAGAACAGGCCGGTATCGCGTAGCGCCTCATTCAACTGCTTGCGCGAAATGCCCGGTTCGACCGTGACGGTCAAGTCTTCCGCGTTGATCGACAGCACACGATTCATTTCCGACAGGTCGATTGAGACACCGCCGTGTACCGCCAGCAAGTGTCCTTCCAGCGATGAACCGTTGCCATATGGAATGATGGGCACTTCATATAGGCCACACAGCTTGACAATGGTCTGCACGTCTTCCGTGGTGCGCGCGAACACCACGGCATCAGGCAACTGCGGATCGAACGGTGATTCGTCGCGGCCATGATGAGCGCGCACGGCTTCGGCGGTCGAAACACGCTCGCCGAAGGCTGCCTTTAGCGCGGTAAGCAGTTCGGCAGGGAATGGACGGCGCAACGGTGCGGGCGGCGCGGGGTGGTTCACACGTGTCTCCTGGTAACAGCAGCGCTTCTATAGCTTGTGATTTCATTTTACGCCGATCCCCTGGCGCTCGGCGCTCGGGCCAGCCGACGAACCTATAATGGCTCAAGCTCGCGCGCCGCGGTACCTTTCGTGGATCCCTTATGGAAATGTCCACCGGTCCAAATGCGCGCATCCGCAACTGAAAGGACGGAACACATCATGGGTAACCGCTTAAGCAAGATCGCCACCCGAACCGGCGACGACGGCACCACCGGCCTGGGCGATGGCCGCCGGGTTGACAAGGACGCCGCCCGGATCACGGCGATTGGCGAGGTCGATGAACTCAACTCGAATCTCGGCGTATTGCTGTGCGAAACGTTGCCGGAGAATGTGCGGGCGGCGCTTGTCGCGATCCAGCATGACCTGTTCGATCTGGGCGGCGAACTTTGCATCCCCGGTCACACCATGATTACGGACAAACAACTCGGACAGCTCGATGGATGGCTTGCCGACTACAACGCGCAGTTGCCTCCGCTCAAGGAGTTCATTCTGCCCGGCGGTTCACGGACGGCGGCACTGGCGCATGTGTGCCGAACGGTGTGCCGGCGTGCCGAGCGGGCCATTGTGACGCTTGGCCGGGCGGAGACGATCAACGCGGCGCCACGCCAATATGTGAACCGTCTGTCCGATCTGCTGTTCGTGTTGGCCCGTGTACTTAATCGCGCGGACGGTGGGAGCGACGTGCTCTGGCAGCACGAACGCGCTCCGAAGTGATGCGCGAGGCAAGGCACGCGAGCCTGGACCGCCTGCGTTAGCCGACCGCCAGCGTGACGGGCTTGCCGATCCGGCTCATCATTTCGACGAGGGTGTCGATGGTGAATTTGGCGGTCTTCTTGTTGACCACATCAGACACGCGCGGGCGCGAAACCATCAGGATCTCGGCTGCCTCGGCCTGTTTCAGATGGTGCTCGTCGATCCAGCTCGACAGTTCAGTCATCAACTGTTCCTTGAGCAACCGCGTGTCGTTGATCTGCTTTTGCGACGCCGCGTGCAGCCGGTTTGCCTCCTCGGCGGGAAAGCCCAGCTCGAGGAACAGATTGGCCCCGGGTTTGGTTACGTGACGGATTTTGGTGTCGATCGTCATTGCTACATCCTTCTTTCGTTGATCACGGCGCGATAGCGCGTCTCAGCAATATTCCTGTCGTGCCGGCTGGTGACCTGCGACTGCTTCTGGAAGCAGTGCAGCACATAGATGGCCTCCACGAACTTCGCCACATACATGACCCGGTAAATGCCGTTGCTTTCCTTGATGCGAATTTCTCGCGTACCGGCGCCCACGGCATCAAACGGTTTCCAGTCGTCAGGGTCTAGACCGGCCTGGACTTTGCCCAGTTGAAAGCCTGCCTGCTTGCGTGCTTATTCGGGAAACGCCAGCAAATCGCTAAAGCTGGAGCCTAGCCAGCGAATTTCTTTATCGTGCTCCATGCACACCCTTCATGTATAAAATCTTATACCTTTTCCTCTGGAAGAGCAAGCCTCGCCCTTCCCCCCATGAAGAGATACGGTATAGGGGCAGGACGCGAAGGACCATTCGACCAGATGGCCAGCGGAGAGCCCTCAAACGTCAATCCGGCCGGCCACCGGGTAGCGAATGGATGGGTAAGGTAAGGTCGGGCAGAAAAGCAGACGGCCCAATTGGCGTAAGCCAATTGGGCCGTTCAGGTTTGGCACATTCAGATGTGTCGTGAGCCGATAGCCAGGCCTCAGACTTTGACGCGTTTGCCTCTCACGTTAATCCGGGTCGCGTTGCGCGTGCGTCGTTTCCCCTCAGTTTCCGCTACCGCGTGCGAGGCGGCGCTGCTTGACGGATTCCGCGAGGCCTTCCAGCACGCCAATGCTTTCGTCCCAGCCAATGCACGCGTCGGTGATGCTCTGGCCGTAGGTTAGTTCGCAACCTTCCTTCAGATCCTGGCGTCCCGCCGCGAGGTGTGACTCGACCATCACGCCGATGATCCGCTCGTCACCGCTGGCGATCTGACGGCCGATGTCCGCGCACACCGGAATCTGGTTCTCATGCTTCTTCGAGCTGTTTGCATGGCTCGCGTCGATCATCAGGCGTGCGGCGAGGCCAGCCTTGCCGATGTCGGCGCAGGCGGCGTTCACACTGTCCGCGTCATAGTTTGGCGCTTTGCCGCCACGCAGAATGATGTGGCAGTCCTCATTGCCCGCCGTCGAGACAATGGCGGAGTGGCCGCCCTTCGTCACCGACAGGAAATGGTGCGGCTGCGAAGCGGCCTTGATGGCGTCGACGGCGATCTTCACGTTGCCGTCCGTCCCATTTTTGAAGCCCACCGGGCAAGACAAGCCCGACGCCAGCTCGCGGTGCACCTGCGATTCGGTCGTGCGCGCGCCGATTGCCCCCCAGGAAATCAGGTCTGCGATGTATTGCGGGCTGATCATATCGAGGTATTCGGTGCCGGCGGGCAGCCCGAGTTCGTTGATACGCAACAACAGTTCGCGCGCTGTGCGCAGACCGTCGTTGATCTTGAAGCTGTTGTCCATATGCGGGTCGTTGATGAGACCCTTCCAGCCAACCGTCGTACGTGGCTTTTCGAAGTACACGCGCATGACGATTTCCAACTCGCCCGCGAAGCGCTTGCGCTGTTCCACCAGACGCCCGGCATACTCGAGAGCGGCCTTGGTATCGTGAATCGAGCACGGCCCGACGATCACTATCAGCCGGTCTTCCATGCCGTGCAGAATGCGGTGCATCGACCGCCGGGCGTGGTAGATCAGGTCGGAGACGGGCTCTTCGCAGGGGAATTCGCGGATCAGATGGGCGGGCGGTGTGAGTTCTTTCAATTCGCGAATGCGGACATCGTCGGTGTTGTGCGGGGGCATGCTTGTTCTCCAGGATTCGGTTCGTAGCGTGTTCGCGTGGGCAAGACAGTCAGCGATGCCGGTGCGGACAACATTCAAATGCGTTCAACAGGTCAGTGGTATTCAGGTCAAGCGGCGAAAACTGCATGCCAAAAAGTCGGAGACGAAAAAAAACCGCCAGACTCGCTGGCGGTTTTTCGGGAATTTCGGGTGCCTTACATGCACTAACACCCCTCTCGATCCGCCAGCGGTCTGAGATGCCAGAAAAAATAAAAATAAAACTTGGCGGACATGGCGGAAGTAAGGTCGCTGGTCAAAAAGGGTGACTGACTTTATAACCCGGTCAGGGTGGGTTGACAACCCGGTGGTTGCGAAAATGCGGATAATCCGCATACTTCGTGCGCGCGATGCACGAAGTATGCATAAAGAGGCGAAAATTACGCGGTTCCGCCGACTGTCATCTTCTCAATGCGCAACGTAGGCTGGCCGACGCCGACCGGCACACTCTGACCTTCTTTGCCGCACACGCCCACGCCTGAATCCAGCGCCATGTCATTGCCGATCATGCTGACGTACTTGAGCGATTCCGGGCCGCTGCCGATCAGCGTCGCGCCCTTGACCGGATACGTCACCTTGCCGTTTTCGATCATGTAGGCCTCGGACGCCGAGAACACGAACTTGCCGTTGGTGATATCAACCTGGCCGCCGCCGAAGTTCACCGCGTAAAGGCCGTTCTTGACCGACGCGAGGATTTCCTGCGGATCCTTGTCGCCATTGAGCATGTAGGTATTTGTCATGCGCGGCATCGGCAGCGCTGCGTACGATTCGCGCCGCGCATTGCCGGTGACAGGCATCTTCATCAGGCGGGCGTTCAGCGTGTCCTGAATATAGCCCTTCAGGATGCCGTCCTCGATCAGCGTGGTGCACTGAGTGGGATTGCCTTCGTCGTCGATGTTCAGCGACCCGCGGCGGTTCGGCAGTGTGCCGTCGTCGACCACGGTGACGCCCTTGGCCGCCACCCGCTCGCCAATGCGTCCGGCAAACGCCGACGAACCTTTGCGGTTGAAATCGCCTTCGAGCCCGTGGCCAATCGCTTCATGCAGCAGCACGCCAGGCCAGCCCGGTCCGAGCACGACGGTCATCGCACCGGCCGGGGCCGGGCGGGCGTCGAGATTGACGAGGGCGGCGTGCACCGCGTCGTCGACGTATTTCGACAGCACCTCGTCGGTGAAATAGCTGTAGTCGAAGCGGCCACCGCCGCCGCCGCTGCCGATTTCGCGGCGGCCGTTGTGCTCGGCGATCACGGTCACGGAGACGCGCACCAGCGGGCGAATGTCCGCGGCCAGCGCGCCGTCGCTGCGGGCGACCAACACCACGTCGTATTCGCCGGCGAGGCCTGCCATCACCTGCTGGATACGCGGATCGCGACCGCGCGCCATCTGTTCGACGCGCTCGAGCAGCTTGACCTTGGCGGTGGCATCCAGCGAATGCAGCGGATCTGACGGCAGATACAGATCGCGCCCGGCGATGCCAGTCAGGGACGAAGCGACCTTGATCTTCTGCTTGCCGCCGCCTGCCTTGGCGATGGAGCGAGTGGCGAGAGCAGCCTGACGGATGGCTTCGGGCGAGAGGTCGTCGGAATACGCGAACGCGGTGCGGTCGCCGGACACGGCGCGCACGCCCACCCCTTGATCGATGCTGAAGCTGCCTGACTTGACGATGCCTTCTTCAAGGCTCCAGGCTTCGCTGCGGGTGGCCTGGAAGTACAGGTCCGCGTAGTCGATGCGGTGCGTGAAGATCTCGGCGAGTGTGCGGCTGAGCAGGGCTTCGTCGAGGCCGTAGGGCGTAAGGAGCACGTCCTTGGCAGTGGCGAGATTTCGGATACCGGGTTCGATGATATTCATGCGAAGTATGTTCTGCTCGATGCTAAAGGGTTCGGTTGGCGCACGCATATCTCATACATGGGTAGGCGGCGTCGGACTTTCAATATCAATCAGTGTGCGTGTCAGTGTCTGGCTCGTCTCGGCCCGGTGTCAACTCATGTCAGCACGCGATGACGCCAGGCCGGCAAACTCTGCCGGACCTCGTCGATGCGCGAACGTTCCAGATTGCCGGCCACCACGCCGGCGCCTTCGTCGCGCACGGCGACGATTTCGCCCCACGGGTCGATCAGCATGCTATGCCCCCACGTACGACGACCGTTCTCGTGCTTGCCGCCTTGCGCCGCGGCGAGCACGTAGCACTGGTTCTCCACGGCGCGGGCGCGCAGCAAGGTTTCCCAGTGAGCGCGCCCGGTGGTGTAGGTGAAGGCCGAGGGCACGACCATCAGCGCGCAATCGCCCAGTCGCCGGTACAGCTCCGGAAAGCGTAAATCGTAGCAGACCGACAGGCCGACCCGCCCAAACGGGGCATCGAAGCTGCGGGCCTCTTCACCGGGGCGAATGGTGCGAGCCTCGTCGAATGATTCGTCGCCTTTTTCGAAGCTGAACAGGTGAATCTTGTCGTAGCGCGCCACTTCCGCGCCCTGCGGGTTGAACACCAGCGTGGTGTTGAGGACGCGAGTTGCTTCCGGGGCCGTGAGCGGCAAGGTCCCGCCAATCAGCCAGACCTGATGGCGCCGCGCCGCATCTGCCAGAAAACGCTGGATGGGCCCGTCCCCATAGGGTTCGCGAACACTGAGCTTGTCCGTGTCCTTGAAGCCCATGAAACAGAAGTATTCCGGCAGCAGGACGAGCTGTGCGCCGTCGGCGGCGGCCTCGGCGATCAGACGTTCGGCTTCGGCCAGATTGCGCTCGCGATCCGGCGTGCTCACCATTTGCAGCGCGGCGACGCGGAACGACGGGCTAGGGGAGAGGGAAGAGGCGTGTTGTTCGCTCATGAGCGTTTCGAAAGACTCCCGGCTGTGAGCAGGCTGGCGCGAGCCATACGCGCTGCATACTTCGATCAAGGCTTTACTGGCGCCGGCTGTACGCCTCGGTCCTGTTGCTCGTAGGCGCGGTGTGGCACGGAAGATCGCTCAGCGAACGGGTCGCTGAATGATCTCTGAACCCCACTGCACCATTTACTGTGCTTGAGCTGCGGAAGCCGGCAGATCCATCTTACCGCGATCGCCGTGCACCCGCTCGACGTGCGGTTTCGACCACGAGCCAGTAATCGCGTAGTCCAGCGCGAACGCGTGGGAAATCGATTGGGACAGCGCGAAATCGGCCACTAGCGCGGCGAGCCCGAAGAGCGGATTGATCACGGTCGCGGCCACCACTCCGGCGCCAGCGCTGACCGTCGGCACGACATGCACGTGCAGGTCCTGGGTTTCCTGCGCGAGGTCCACGGAGCCTTTCATCTCGGCACGGGCCGGCGCGGTGACCATCTCGAAGTTATCCGTGCGGCCAATACCGTCGCTAATCTGGCCTGTACCCGTGACGCGTTCGAACGGCAGGCCCTCGCCGATCACATCGCGGAAGTTGAGCGTCGCAAAACGCGCGAGGCTTTGCAGACTCAGTACGCCCAGCAGTTTAGCCACGCCCGGATCGACCTTGAGAATCTGCCCGTGCCGCAGGTCCACCGCCAGATTGCCGTTGAGGGTCGGATAGTCGATGCGGGTCGGGCCGCCGCGCCAGACCATCTTGCCCGACAGCGTGCCGCTGCCGCCTTTGATGGTGCGCGGCTTGCCTGCCAGTTCCAGCAGCGCGCCGGCGTCTTTGATGTCGAGCTTGAAGTCGAACACGGTGCGTTTGGGCGTGTCTTCGTCGGCGTTGCCGCCAAGCTGGGTCGAGGTGCGCCAGTTAGCGGTGGCGGTCAACGTCGCGGCCGGATTGGTGAGATCGAACTTGTCGAGTTGCCAGACCGGCACACCGTCTTCTTCAAAATTGTGTGCGTCCACTTCCAGTTTGCCGATACTGCGGTCGCGCACGATCAGTTCGTTGACCAGCAGGTCGATCGACGGCATGTTCTGCGCCGGCGCCGACATGGCCTGACCAAGCAGGTCGTTTTCCGTAGCCGACGGGATCACCAGTCTGGCGAGGCGCGCCTGAAGCGTGCCGGGCGAGCCCTTGGTGGGGCCTGGGAACCATGAGACGTGGCCGGACACCTGGTTCGAGGCGATATTGGCCTGCCATTTGCCCTCGTCTCGCGAGGCACCCACGATCACACTTTCCCAGTGGCGCTTGAGCAGCGTCAGAGTGCCGATGTGCACCGCGAACCGGCCCGGCTGAAACTGGGTGACGGTCGGATTGGGCACGGGAGGTGGCGCGTCGGCCGGAGGTGGCGGTTCCTTGCCGCGCATCTCGGTGATGAACGCGCGCCATTGATCCGCGTCGAACGTGTCGACGTCGACGGCCGCAATCACCCCCTCGGACGGCAACTCGGCGGGCTTGTTCACACCGATCGCACCGACCACGACCGCCGGCGGCTGGCCCGGCGTGTGGCGCAACACATAGGTAGCGGCGACCGGACCGAACTTCAGGTCGGCGCGCTCCAGACCCGCGCCGTCCGCGGTGGCGCTCGGTGCGAGGGCGAAGTGCAGCGGCATTGGCGTGCCGACCGGCTTGTTGAATGGGGCAGGGAAATCGAGCCCGAGGTCCATCAGATCGGAGTTCGCACTGATCACCGGCAATTGCCCCTTGGCGCCGGTCACGCTTAGTTGGTAAGGCGCGCTGCCGCTCATGCGCGTGAGCACCTGCGCGGCGGGACCGTGCAAATTTAAGCCGCGAGCCGCGTCCACGCCAATGTGGCCATTCAGATTGAGCGCATACGTATGGTCTTTCTTGACCTCGCCGTTGGCGTGGATATCGCCGCCAAGGAACTGGCCGCTCAGGCGGTCGACCTGGGCGGTGTACTCGGTGAAGTGGACCTTGCCGTTCAGTTGCGACAACGGCGGCGCTTTATTCATGGTCAGCCGGTCGTTCTGGAAGCCCAGCGCGCCTTCAATGGCGATATGCGGCTTCGGCGTGCGCGGTATGGTGAGCTTCAAGGCGAGCGACGCCGGACCTTCGGCTTGCACCTTTTCGCCGACGTGCTTCGACAGGCTGCCGAGCGCACTGTCGTTCACATAGTCGAGCATATCGGCGAGCGGCCCGTGACCATTACCGTTGATCACCAGACTTGAAGCCTTGGTGCCGAGGTCGTCGATCTTGCCGCTCACCTTGTTGAGCGCAACCCGCTTGTAGTGGGCGCGGTCAATATCGAAGTGCATGACGTTCTCTTTGAGCTCGAACGTGCCGTCGATACCTTCCAGCGGCGGCCACACGTTCGGCGTCACGCCGTCCTTCATCTTGCGCGGCGGGTAGGGCGACGGGTCAAATTTGGCGCCCCTGAACGGTGCCACGATGTGAAATACCCCGGCAGTGGGGTCGCGCGAATAGGGGAATTTGGTGAGGTCGCCATGCACTTCGATTACCGCGCCGCGCGAAGAACCGGCTTGCAGCCCATGACCGAGATAGATGCGCAGTTTTTCGCTGATGCTGGTGGGGAGGTAACGCGAAATGCGCGTGACCTGCGCGTGCTCGAAGACCGCCTTCAGGTCGAGCGAGCCACGCCCGTGTCCGGGATTGCTGTAGTCCGCGGTGACACGGGCGGAAGTGTCTTCGTTGCTGACGCTCAGTTCCGGAACTGTGATGGCGAAGGCCTTGTGCAACTCGCCCGGCGCGGTCGTCGGTTTGACCGTCCAGTTGCCGTGGCCCTGCAAGCGGTTGAAGCGCAGGCGCGGATTGTCGAACACACCAGGCAACGTGACAGCCACGTTGTTGGTGTCGATCGTCATCGAGCCATGAGTATTGTCGGCATCAACCTTGCCCCACAGGTTCTCGACACCCGGTAGCCCCGCACGCGGGTGGCCAAGTGGCGTAAGACCCGGCGGGGGCTCTTGCGCAGCCACGCTAATGCCTTGTAGATCGGCCTTCAGTCGATACTGCACGATCGGTTCGGCGCCGACGTCATTGCGTTCGGTCGCGGCTTCGCCCGAATCCGGTTTGGCCCGTTCCACTTCGATCAGATAATTTGCCACCTGGCCGCGTGGATTGAAGCGCACGAGTTCATTCAGAAGGCGTTTCGACAACGGCAGCGCCCGGCTGAATTCGGCGAGTATGCCGAGGTCGACCCGGTCGCCGCTCACGCTGATGAGTTGGCCGTGCTGCACGGAGGCTCTGCGGAAATGGCTGGTCAGCGTGGCGAAGGTGAGCGTGCGGGTCAGCGGCGTACCGTCGTCGAGCGGCGGCTGTCCGAACTCGGCGCGCATATCCTTCAATTGCAGCGTGTAGTCGCCCTCTTCGGCGATGCCGAGCTTCCACGCGAACTTCGCGACCGGCACATCGATGCGCGGCTGGGCAGGACGCACCCGCATCGAGACGTCGGTTCCGGATATCTGACCGCTCGCCGAAGTCATTCGCCCTTGGGCGAACTCGATCCAGATGGCGTTGTCGATAACGCCCGCAGAGGTCTCAATCGGAAAGTCCATGTAACGCGCGAGGGTCGGCAAATCGACCGGTCCGGTGGAGAGATAGGCCTGGCCGGTCCAGTTGATCGGCTTGCCGATCGCTGAAAGCGGGGCATGTTTGAACTGCGCGCGAAAATCGAGTGGGCCGTGCAGCACCTTGTCGTCCGGCGGCGCCTGCAAGGCGAAATGGTGGGTGCGGCCGTCGTTGAGGATGGCCAGACGAATGTTCTGCAGCGCGACCTCAGGCGCGTCATGGCGCGCGTCGTGCCACCGCAACGTGCCGCCTCGCAGCACGATGGCCTGCTGGCGCAGCAGCCAGCTGCTGAAAGTATCGTTGCCGGTGTGCCTGCTCGGCATCATGACGCCGGCCACGGAGAGCGTACCGTCGGCGCCGCGTGCAATCAGCACATCGGGCTGATCGACGATCAGGCTCGACATGATTGGCTTGAGCTCCCACAGCGAGCGCCACGCAACCGTGGCAGTGGCATGCGGAATCGTCAGCGCGGCCTTGCCTTCATGATCGCGAATAATGAGGTTGGTGACATCGATGCCAGGCTGAAATCCGGTCCAATGCGGCGCCAGTTTGCCGATCGACAATTGCGCGTGGATTTTCTCGGAGACAAGCGTTTCGATGCGCGGCCGGAAGTCGTCGACGCGCGGCAGCAAGCCGTAGCGCAAACCGAGGAAGAGCGTCGCCGCGATGAAATAAAGGACAAGGGCGATGCCCAGCAACACCCTCAAGGTGTGACGCAGCACCACGTGGTCACCGCCGCTCACTGGCCTGACTTGTCCGGCATCGTGTTGCTCGGCGGATTCGTTTCGCTCGGACATGCTGCGGCGGAGGTGGGCGTATGGTAGTTTTGCGATCTGACGACGAAATGTAACACACGGGCCAGCCGCAACGAATATCCTTCAAAGCCTGTACCCATGCCGCCTCGCGACCTGCGTACGGCAATGCAGGGCGCCGTGATTACAACGGATGAAGCAACGACTGAACCAGACCTTTGATGACCGACGCCACACTCCTGAGTTCCAGCTATTCCCACTATGCGGCGCGATCCATCGCGGCCCGTCCCGAAC
>NZ_JBAURZ010000110.1:0-8785 GCF_049581445.1 Paraburkholderia sp.
CGGTTCGAGCGAGTGCGCGGAACGCAGCATGATGTCGAGATCGAGGTCGCGATGCGCGCCGCTGCCGCGCCGATCCACCAGCGCAGGTTTCGGCGTGAGTTGCACCTCTTCGATAAGCGCGGTAACAGCGAGGCGCGCGAGGCATGCATCGGACCAGGCACCGGCCACGCCGCTCTCGATGCCGGGGCCGGAGTAAGTGCTAGAGCACCAACTCCGGATCGACACAAGCGCTGAAGCGCTAGCTGCAGTCGACACAGGAGCGGCCATCGTTACCAGCTCCTGAAGCGTGCCGGCGGCGTATACAAACCGCCCGACCACGTGACGAGATCATCGATACTGCGCGCGGCGAGCAGCGAGCGCTTGGCTTCGCCGCGCCGGATGCCGAGATCTTCGGGATACGCCACGATGCCGCGGCGGCGCAGCTCCGCCGTTTTCTCCGGCTTCGAGCGCAGACCAATCGGCGTAACGCCAGCCACGGCCGCGAGCGCCGCACGCCGCTCGTCGATCCCTTCGGCCTTATGCAAATGTGCGATGCCTTCCTCGGTGACCACATGGGTGACGTCGTCGCCATAGATCATCACGGGCGCGATCGGCATATCGCTCTTCTTGCCGACAGCAACCGCGTCGAGTTCGTCCACAAAGGTGGGCTCGCCCCCTTTCTTGTACGTCTCAACGATTTGCACGACCAGTTTCTGTCCACGCGAAACGGGCCCCTGGTCGCGCAACAGTTTCAGCCAGGCCTCGCTCGAATGACGCCGTCCGCGCGGGTCGTGTCCCATGTTGGGCGCGCCGCCGAATCCCGCGAGGCGTCCTCGCGTGACGGTGGACGAATTCGCGTCTGCGTCGATCTGCAGCGTCGAGCCGATGAAAAGATCCACGCCGTACTGGCCCGCCAATTGGCACAGCACGCGGTTCGAACGCAGGCTGCCGTCGCTGCCGGTGAAGAACACATCCGGACGCGCTTCGATGTAGCGCTCCATACCCACTTCGCTACCGAAGCAGTGAATGCTGTCGACCCAGCCCGATTCAATAGCCGGAATCAGCGTGGGGTGCGGATTGAGCGTCCAGTTGCGGCAGATTTTCCCCTTCAGACCGAGGGATTCACCGTAGGTGGGCAAGAGCAGTTCGATGGCGGCCGTGTCGAAGCCAATACCGTGATTGAGCGACGTAACGCCGTACGCTTCGTAGATGCCGCGAATCACCATCATTGCGCTGAGCACCTGAAGATCCCCGATATGGCGCGGATCACGCGTAAAAAGCGGCTCGACGGCGTACGGCCGGTCCGCCTGCACGACCACGTCGACCCAAGAGCCGGGAATATCGACGCGTGGCAATTCATCCACGATTTCGTTAACCTGAACGATCACGATGCCGTGACGGAACGCGGCGGCCTCAGCAATGGTGGGGGTGTCTTCCGTGTTCGCGCCAGTGTAGAGGTTGCCGTGACGGTCTGCTTTTTCCGCGCACACCAACGCAACGTTCGGCGTCAGGTCGACGAACATCCGCGCATATAGTTCGACGTACGTATAAATCGAGCCGATCTCGAGCTGGCCGTCTTCGAGCAGTTGCGCGACGCGCAGGCTCTGCGGCCCGGCAAATGCGAAATCGACCTTGTGAGCGATGCCGCGCTCGAACAGCGTCAAATGTTCCGGACGCCCGATACTCGAAATCAGCAGATGCACGTCATGGATCTTTTGCGGATCCACCTTGGCGAACGAGCGCGACAGAAAGTCGGCCTGCTTCTGGTTATTGCCCTCGAGCGCGACGCGGTCGCCCGGACTGATCAAGGTTTCGAGCGCGTCGACAATCCGCGCGGTAGGCAGCACGCCGTCTTCGAGCCACGGCGCGATGGCGGCGAGGCGCCGCGCTTTTTCGTCGCGCATGGTGGTCCAGGACCGCACCGCAGGGGCGGTAGCGGCGTGGGCTGGGGCTTCAGTTCGTGGGTTCATCGACGGATTCAACTCCCGAAGTAGTGCCGGCGCGCTTGGCGCGTGGCTTGCGTTGCTTCACTTGCGCGGCCTCGGCCTGCGCGCGTTCGATCAGGAAGCGATGGAGCAGATCGCCGGTGCCGAGCAGATGCGCGGCGACCAGCGAGCGTGCGGTGGGGACATCACGGCGACGCACGGCATCGAGCAGCGCCACGTGTTCTTGATCCGATTCGTTCTTGTACAGCGGCAGGCCGAATTTGAGCCGCAGATAGCGCTCGCCGCGACGGTGCAGCGTAGCAATCATCTCCGCCAGTTGCAGCCGCCCAGCCGGCGCATAGAGGCTCATATGGAAGGCCTCGTTGCGGGTGACGTAGAGCGAAGGGTTCAGTTCGGCTTCGGCCTCGCGACACAGTTTCTCCGCGTTGCGCAGCGTACCCGGTGTATGCAGCGGAATGGCCAGACCAATGGCGAGACTCTCGAGCGCCGAGCGTATCTCGTAGATTTCCCGCGCTTCGTCAGCAGAGAGCGGCGCCACTGTCGCGCCCTTGTGCACGGCGGCTTTCGCCCATCCTTCGCTTTCCAGTTGCCGCAGCGCTTCGCGCACGGGAATCGCGCTGACCGAAAAGTGACGGGCGATTGCGTCCTGCCGCAATGGCGCACCCGGCGCCAGCGTGCCTTCGATAATCGCCGTGCGCAGCGCATCAGCGATCACGCGTGACGTGCTGGCCCGCGGCTCCGCCGCCACCGGCAAAAAGGAGGCGTGTGACGCACCGCCCTGGGGAAAACCATCTGTTGCATCGCTCATAGTTCAAATATTATATATGAAATGACGCAAATTCAAGCAGGGGGAGATTCAAGGGCTCGACCGGTTTGCTGATGATCGGCTCCTGGCTGGGTTCGTTCAGGGTGTCTCCCGGCGTGGCCTGGCGGGGCATCGATATTGCTGATTTATACACATGCCATCCGTGTCAATGATAGGCATTCCAACCGCAGGGCCGGAGGAGCAAGATGAATTCGATTTCGGAGCGCAAGCGTGTTGCGCGGCATCGTACGCCGCTAAACCGCTCGCAGATCGTAGGTTTCTGGGGTGCGTGGGCGGGCTGGACGCTCGATGGAATGGATTCGTTCATCTACGCACTCGTCCTGACCCCCGCCCTGACGGAGCTATTGCCACGCTCGGGTTATGCGGCCACCCCCGCCAACGTCGGACTCGCCGGTTCGATCCTGTTTGCATTGTTTCTGGTCGGATGGGGGCTGTCGTTCATCTGGGGGCCGCTCGCTGACCGTTTCGGGCGTACCAAGGTGCTGGCCGCGACGATCTTCACGTTCGCCATCTTTACCGGCCTGTCGGCCACCTCACATAACGTATGGGAACTGGCCATCTACCGCTTTATTGCCGGGGTCGGGATCGGCGGCGAATGGGCGCTGGCCGGCACGTACGTCGCCGAGGCGTGGCCCGAGGATCGCCGCAAGATGGGCGCGGGCTATCTGCAAACCGGTTACTACGCAGGCTTCTTCCTCGCGGCCGCGCTGAATTACACGATTGGCGTGCATTACGGCTGGCGTGCGATGTTCCTGACAGGCGCGGTCCCGGTGGTAGTCTCGATTCTGATTCTGCTGCGCGTCAAGGAGCCGGAAAAGTGGCAGAAGGCGGAAGCGCGCACCGTGCGCAGCAAACCGTTGCGGGAGATTCTCGGTCCCGTGTATCGCCGCCGCACGTGGGTTGCCTGTGCATTGTTGACTATCGCGATCATCGGCTTGTGGGCCGGGGCGGTTTATGAACCTTCCGCGGTGATTCAACTGGCCACGCGCGCCGGGATGGGCAAGCCCGATGCCATCAAGACGGCGTCGATTGCCACGGGCTTGCTGTCGATCTCGACCGTGCTCGGTTGTCTTGCGCTGCCGCCGCTTGCCGAGCGGATCGGCCGCAAGAACACGCTGGCGCTTTATTTTGCCGGGATGGCGGTGGCGATCGTCGGCAGTTTCGGCTGGTCGTTTTATATGCCGAACGGGCTCGTGCCGTTTATTGCGTGGCTGTGCGTGCTGGGCTTTTTCGGCGGCAATTTCGCGTTGTTCAGCCTGTGGCTGCCGGAGCAATTCGAAACCCGCGTGCGGGCCACGGCGTTTGCGTTCTGCACGTCGTTTGGGCGCTTTGTCGGCGCGGGCGTCAACTTTCTGCTCGGCGCCGCCGTGCTCCATATGCACACGCTGGGCATACCGGTCGCGCTGACCGCGTTGGCGTTCGTGGTCGGCCTGTTCATCATTCCGTTTGCACCGGAGACGAAGGGGGAAGTGCTGCCGCAGTGAGGCGTTGTTCAGTCAGCGCATGGCCGCTTTCGGCGCAGCACCGATACGAGCGGCCACCCCAGGTTCACGCCGAGGCTCGCAATCACAATCAACACCATGCCCGAGAGTTGCGGCGCCGACAGCGCCCGTCCGTAGACCACCGCGTCGACTACGATCGCGGTCAACGGATACACGAACAGCAGCACTGCAATGACGGGCGTGGTGAGCTTCGGCAACGCGCCGTAGATCAATACGTACGCAAGCCCGGTATGCAGCACCCCCATCCCCACGATCCAGAACCATTGGATCGGGGCGATGTGCACCGCCGTCAACGGTGCAATGAAGGGCAGGCACACCACGCCGACCAGACATTGCGCGAGCGTCAGCAGATGCGGCCGCAACTGGCCGAGACTCTTGGCGATCAGTGTGACGCTGGCATACAGCACCGAACCGGCCAGCGCCTCGCCCACACCGATCAGGTAGCTCGTATGGCCCTGCAGGTTATCGGTGGTTGCCACGCCTGAGGCGAGCACCAGCCCGACAAACGCCGTCGCGATCCAGCAAAGGCGGTCGCCCCCCAGCCGCTCGTTGAAAAGCGCCGCGCCGATCAGCACCACCCAGAATGGCTGCACGTGAAACACCACCGTGGCGACCGCGATGCTGGTCCGGTGAATTGCATCGAAGAACCAGACCCACTGCGTCACCATCAGCACGCCGGACAACACAGCCAGCGCCACCATGCGCCGCGTGAAATGCTGGCGCCGGAAAAAGCCCTTCCACGTACAGTAAGCCGCCAGCGCTAGGAAACCAAACAGGCAGCGAAAGAACACTAGCGTCATCGCGTCGAGCCGCGCCTCCTCGACGAAGACGCCGATCGTACCCATCAGCAAACCACCGCTGGCGAGGGTGATAGCGCCTTGTTGACGTGAGGTGAAGGACATGCGCAACGACTCCGTAAGCTAATGGAGTCGAGTATCGGGGACTTGCCGGGCTGGTACAAACGAATAAAATTGAGAAATTCGATAAGCCAGGCTTATAAATCATGCATCCAGAATTCGATGTCGATCTGCTGCGCACGTTTGTCGCCGTCGTGGAGGCGGGCAGCTTTACCAAGGCTGCGGCGACGGTGCATCGTTCGCAGGCGGCGGTCAGCATGCAGATCAAGCGGCTCGAAGGCATGCTCGGCACGACGCTGTTCGCCCGCAATACGCGCAACCTCGCGCTCACGCGGCCCGGCAACACGTTGCTCGAATACGCGCGGCGGGTGATTGATCTGCACGAGGAGGCGTGGTCGGCTATCGTGCGACCCGAAGTCACCGGACGGGTCGTGCTGGGCGCGCCCGACGATTACGTGTCGTCGCTGCTGTCGCCGGTGTTGCGGCGCTTTTCGAACCTGTACCCGCATGTCGAGATTGAGATTGTCTGCGCGCAAAGCACGGCACTCGCGCCGATGCTGGCCGACAACAAGATCGACCTGGCGTTCGTCACGCGCGATCGCAAGCTGCGCGGCGAATTTGTGCGCAGCGAGCCGATGGTGTGGGTGGGGGCGTCGGACGATCCGCCGGTGCTGGCTGCGTCGCCCTTGCCTGTTGGTCTGTATGAACCGGGATGCGTGGCACGTAGCCATACGCTGGCGGCGCTCGACGCGGCGCGCATCCGTTACCGTGCGGCTTACAGTAGCGCTAGCCTGCTTGGGCTGGTGGCGACGGTGGATGCGGGCCTGGCCGTGATCGCGCTGACCCGCTGCAGCGTGCCGTCACGCTTGGCAGTGCTTGGTGAGGCGCAGGGACTGCCGAAAATCGAACCGCTGGAGATCGTGGTGGCGCGCAGTGCCAAATCGGACCGGCCGACCTGTGATTACCTGGCGGCGCAGATGATCCAGGATCTTTCGGTGCGGCCGCAGACTCGTGCGGCTGCGGCGTCTTGATAGGGGCCTGAGAGGCAACCTGCCGTGCAAATTCGTAGCGTGTCTCAGGCCAGTGATTGAGTTACAACTTGAAGCGCGCGGCGCAGCGAAACAAACGTGCAAGCGGCGGGACTCAAGCCCGCGCGTACGCGGTCACGTCACCATCAATGGCCAGTCTGACGCGTTCTCCCGGTTGGGGCGTCCGATACCCCGGCACCCGCGCCCGCACCACCGTCCCCGCCGCCGACTGCAATTGCAGCGCGACACCTGCATCCTGGCCCTGGAAGATCACGTCCTGCACGATTGCGTCAAACGAAGCAGTGCCATCCGGCGCGGCCTCGCCGGCGCGCCACAAACGGATCTGTTCAGGACGCACCATCACATCAACGGCGCCGTCGCGGGCCGGTGCAGAAAGCGTCAATTCGCCGAGTTCGCAACTGACCCGGTCGCGCGCCGCGACGCCTTGCAGTAGCACGGCCTCGCCGACGAACGACGCCAGTTCCCGCGTCACCGGGCGTCGGTACAGCGCTTCGGGCGTAGCAGTCTGGATCAGCTTGCCTTGCCACAGCACGGCAACTTCATGGCCGAGCGAAAGCGCTTCCGATTGATCGTGCGTCACCAGCACGGCGGTTGCACCCGCAGCGGCGAGCGCGTCGGCCACCGCCTGGCGGGTTTCGAGCCGTAGCGCCGCATCGAGCGAAGAAAACGGCTCGTCGAGCATGACCAGCGTAGGCGAGGGCGCCAATGCACGCGCCAGTGCGACGCGCTGTTGCTGTCCACCGGAGAGTTGTTGAGGCGCACGTTCCGCAAAGGAAGCCGGCAAGCCGACCAGCTCAAGCAGTTCAGCGACGCGATGACGGGCACGCCGTTGCGCACGCGGCAACCCGAACACGATATTGTCCGCCACCGAAAGGTGCGGAAACAGCGCGCCTTCCTGCGGCACGTAACCAA
Organism: Paraburkholderia sp.; assembly: GCF_049581445.1. Lineage (GTDB taxonomy): Bacteria > Pseudomonadota > Gammaproteobacteria > Burkholderiales > Burkholderiaceae > Paraburkholderia. The sequence goes on from NZ_JBAURZ010000110.1 coordinate 7,072, forward strand.
TCCTGCGTTGTTCGGACGGCACGTGCAGCGCATCGCCTGCCACGCGCCGACCGTCGATTTCGATCGTGCCACTATCCGCGTGCTCGAAGCCGCACAGCACGCGCAGCAAGGTGGTCTTGCCGCTGCCGGACGGACCGAGCAGGGCGAGCAGTGTGCCGCGCTCGACGGACAGATCGATGCCGTGCAGCACCGGGAGGCCGTCGAACGATTTCTGCAGGCCGCAAATACGAAGTTCGCTCATGAAAATCCGATGGGGTATAGCTGTGCTCTTGTTCTCTGGCGATGCGCCCAGTTGCCTTCAGGTGTTCTCGGGTGCGCTTAACTGCGCTCGCCGAGCAGCGCCGATTTGCCGAGCAGCGCGAACAGCAGGCCGGAGGCGACCAGCGAGATGCCGGTCAGCAACGCAGCATACGGCGCCGCCGCCGCAAACGCCATGGTCGACGTGTCGGACCACACCTGGGTGGCGAGCGTCTGGGTGCCGATGGGAGAGAGTAGCAGGGTGGCGTTGAGTTCGGTGACCACCGAGATGAACACCATCGCCGCAGCGGCGCCCAGACCTGGGCCCGCCAGCGGCAGCAGCACGCGAACGAGGGTTTGCGTCCAGCCGAGACCTAACGCGCGAGCCGTTTCTTCGAGTCGCGGCTGCGCCTGCATCAACGCGGCGCGCACGCTGACGAGCGCGAGCGGCAGGAACAGGATCGAGTAGGCGATCACCAGCAAGGTGGCGCTCTGATAAAGCGGTTGCAGCGCATGCACCGCGAGCGACACGATTGCCAGCGCAATCACGAGGCCGGGGATGCCTTGGGCGAGAAACACGGTACGCTCGAACATCGTTGCGAGGCGGCCCGGATAGCGCACCAGCAGGAACGCGAGCGGCACCACCAGCAGCGTGGTCAGTACGGCAGCGGCAAGCCCGAACCCGAGTGAGGAAATGGTGGCACCGAACAGCAACTCAGGCGACACGTCAGCGGGTGTAACCGCGGCCGCGCCCGGTTGCGTGAGCCAATAGCCGATCATGCCGAGCGGCACACCTAGCGTCGCGAGGGTCAGCGCGGCAAAGCCCGCGACCACCAGCCAGCGCCACGGGCCCAGTTCATAGCGCAAGACCGCGCGGCGTGCGCCACGATCAACGCGCTCATAGCGCGCCGCGCCGCGCACGCGGAATTCGAACGCAAGCACGACCAGACACATCACGATCAGCAGACACGCCAGCAGCGACGAACCCGGACCATCAAAGCTGGTGCGGTATTCGGCGTAAATCTCGGTGGTGAAGGTACGAAAACGCAGCAGCGTGAAGGCGCCGAATTCGGACATCACCCCCAGCGCGACCAGCAGCATGCCGCCAAGTAGAGCAGGGCGCAGTTGCGGCAGGATCACGCGGAAAAACGTGCTCCACCGATTGCAGCCGAGTGCGCGGGCGCTTTCTTCGAGAGCCGGGTCCATGCTGCGCAACGCAGCGGCCACGGGCAGATAAACGAGTGGGAAATAGGCGGAGGTCAGAACCAGCAACGCGCCGTTGTAGTCCTGCAGATCCAGACTGAACGACACCCACGCATAGCTCGTGATGAACGCCGGCATCGCTAGCGGCGCGGCGGTCGCCACCGCCCAGAAGCGGCGGCCAGGCAGATGCGTGCGTTCGACGAACCACGCCGCCGCCGTGCCGATGACAGCGGACGCGAGCGTGGCCCCGATCGTAATGGTCAAGGTATTGACC
>NZ_JBAURZ010000111.1:0-8614 GCF_049581445.1 Paraburkholderia sp.
TCATCGGGCTCGCCGTGGCAGCGGGCGGCCGCGCCGGCGGCGCGTTGTGCGTCAGTGAGATTCCACGTGGTCAGTGAGCGATCGAGGTCGACAGCGTTGTAGGCCATCTCTTCCTGAATCTCGCGCACAGCGACGATCGCGACCGGCACCGCCCAAAAGACGATGACGACCAGCCACCGCCTGAACCAGCGGTTCTTGTGTCTCCATACCATTCTTGCCTCCGTTCGATGCACATGGCATCAACGACAAGATGGCGGCCCGATGGGCTTCGTATTTTGTAATGGGCCGTCTCCGCAGCCATCATAGAAGAAAACCGCCGACTCGGGCGAATGAGCTTGAAAGGTGGGGTAGAAGGCGGCTGAGTGCATTGGACACACTGCGCATGTCCAATGCACTCGGCGAGAGCCTGACTCATCAGGAAAGGGCCAGGCTAGAGGATTCCTAGCTCTTGTTGCTCAGGCAGGTGCTCATGAAGGCCTTGCGATCGTCGCCTTTCTTGTCAGCCGCCTGCACGTTGCAGGCCTTCATCTTTTCCTGCTGGGTCATGGGTTTGGCGTCCGGCTGGGCGCTCGACAGGCATGACTTCATGAAGGCCTTGCGGTCGTCACCTTTCTTGTCGCCGGCCTGCTTGTTGCAGACCGTCATCTTCGACTGCTGGCTATTGTCAGCGAACGCGGGTGCGGCGAGCGCAGCGCCGAGGACGAGGGTAGCGATTGCGGATTGGATCTTCATGGGACACTCCATCGGTGGTGAAACTGTTGTTGGTAGTCGTACAACCGGGCGTCTGGGCGAATGACGGGCAATCGGCCGCCAGCATTATCATGGCAAAACTGTAGGTGAAAACGGATCAGGATGTCAGCCGGTTGACAGGAAGCGCTGCGGATTTACCCTCGCCACGCATCGCATATCGCGATCCGGTGCGCAGCGCTCGAACCTGCCGGCACCTGGCGCCACGCGCCGAAGGCTGGATAAAAAGCGCGTTGAAAATTGTTATGGAATCCCTATGGAAATGCGTAGAGGAAAATCGTTGTGACATCGTATGGAGTGGCTGACTGCCTGATTAATTGTTCTCTTATGCAGGCATTCAGATCCATCACACCGTCGCATAGGAATGTGTCAATCAACACCATTAAACATCGGCAATAAATGCCGTAATAAATGTAATTGTTGAGTATGCGTGCTATTGACTTTGTGAGACTTTCTGGCTGGCTAAGGAGTGAGACATGACCATGCATTACCTGTTGATGTACGACCTGTGTGGCGACTATCTGGAGCGTCGCGCGGCATGGCGCGACGAGCATCTGGAACTGGCGTGGGCGGCTGCGGGACGGGGCGAACTGGTGCTGGGCGGTGCGCTCGAAGAACCCACCGATACCGCGGTGCTGTTGTTCAAGGGGGAAACGCCAGCCGTCGCGGAAGCCTTTGCCCAGGCCGATCCTTACGTTCGGGAGGGGTTGGTGACACGCTGGCGTGTGCGGCCATGGAAGACCGTGGCGGGTGAGCAAGCCTCGAATCCGGTGCGCTGATCCCGGCGTGCGACGGCTTCGGCGGCATCCGCAGCGCGCGGATGCCCCACGCAAAGGACAACGACAGACGGCCCGACCGGCACCGCCATTCACGGCGGTTAGCACCGGGCGCAAAGCCGCTCTGCCACGCCATTAAAAGATTCAAAAAAAGAATAAACAAATTGCAAGCGCTTTAGAGCGAATAAACACGCCATTGCAATCCAGTGCGCTGTGAGAGAGCCCATCGCTCTGTTACGGCCGCGTGAAATTCTGCTGCAGCAATTCAAAAATCAACGCCGCAAAAAGGACAAGATTGTTTCCAGGCGTAACAACTGTCTTTGGCATATTGATACAAACCCTGACGATGGTATGCTTCGTGCACAAATTCTCCAATGCACGAGTGAGACCAGGTTTGTGCTTCGGGGTGGGGAACATTCGCACTAGTCCAGTGCGAATTTCTTGCGCCAGCCGGATCGTAAAAACAATATTTGTGCAACCGCGGGCACTACACGAATCGTTCACGCTGAATTCGTGACTGTCCAACGCCGCAGCCTGGCCAGGGCTGTGTGGAGAACCGCATGTTTTTCGATGAGTTAAATAATGATGAATGGGCGCTGCTCGCAGCGCTTGTTTCTGACGAGCCGGCGGTCCGTCTAAACCGACGCGGCCGGCCGCGCGCCGAACCACGTATTGTGGCGAATGCCGTCCTTTGGATTCTCTCAACCGGTGAACCCTGGTCGAAACTGCCAGGCCGCTATCCGTCAGGTCCGACCTGCCGGCGCCGTTTCGAGGAGTGGCAGTTGAATGGCACCCTCACTGAGATGATCCGTCTGCTGACGCAAACGGGCCGCACATTTGTGTATGTGCCGCAAGCTTCGCCGCCTGTCGCCGCCAAACCCGCGCCGCAACCTGAGGCCGCGAGTGCGCGCGACGACAGCCCGCGTGGCGTCAGCTGGAAAAGTCCCGAATCGTGGCAGACGCCTGCTGGCGTGGGCCTGGGCGGGCGCTCGCTTGATCCCCTTGCCGATATGACCCGCCAGTTGTCGGGCGGCGTGCCTCGTGAAGAGGCACAAAGCGAGGCTGTTAGTACTCCGGTTACGGAGTCCGGGGTGAATCCTCATCGCCGGCAAACGCGTGGTCTCTTGCCCATGAGCGTTGTTGCTCGTGAGACGCAAACGTTTGCGTGGCGCGGTTACGTGATCTATGTCGCGGCTGAGCACGTGCCGAACGCCATGTACCGGGCCTGGGCAGAGATCGAGAAGGACGGCCGCCGCGTCGAGCGTTCCGGCCTCGTTGGGCCGCGCTTCGCCGAACCGAAGGGGGCGCAGGAGTATGCGCTGGAGTGGGCTCATCAATGGATTGACCGGGAGTGCCGCACCGTGTCAGCGGCGGCTGCCAATGCGCAGGCGCCCGGCGCTTATTCACGGCCGTTGCCTGGCGTGCGAACCATGCCGAACACGGCGACCGTCAGTTCGGCCGGGGTCCGTGCTGACGCGCCGCCAACGACCGGCTCGACCAGTTCGATGAGCGGGCCGTTGCACGGACCGCTAAATAGTGCGTTAGGGACGCCGCTAAACTCGCCCGTTAGCGCATTGCGGGCGCCGCTGCGCCGTTATCCGGGTGATGCAGCGGGTGATAGCGTGACGGAGCGGTTTCCGACGGTGACGGAATTTATTTCGCACGCCGGATGATGTCTACGTCAGGGATGTCCGCGTCAAGTGATGGCGCAGCAGCCTGCGAACGGCAGGGGCCGCCGCAGGGTCCGCACAGCATGAAGCGTCATGCATGAAACAATGCTTGAGACGCCTCTGGTGCGTGATTCGTTGATGAACCCGCCCACAGGCTGCTGATAAGCAGCCCGTGGGCGCTGTTCATTGCCGTCCGTACTTGTCGTCGAACCGTACGATGTCGTCTTCGCCCAGGTAGGAGCCGGACTGCACTTCGATAATCTCCAGCGGCATCTTGCCGGGATTCTCGAGGCGGTGCGTCGTTCCAAGCGGGATATAAGCCGACTCGTTTTCGGAGAGGATCAGGCGCTCTTCACCACGTGTGACGAGGGCGGTGCCGCGCACCACGATCCAGTGTTCGGCGCGGTGATGGTGCATCTGCAGCGACAGCCGTGCGCCCGGATTCACGACGATGCGTTTGACCTGGAAACGCTCGCCGTTATCGACCGAATCGTAATGGCCCCACGGGCGATGAACCTTGCGATGGTTCAACGCCTGTGCGCCTCCCTCGGCGCGGATACGGCCGACGATCTTCTTCACATCCTGCACGCGCGATTTGTCGGCAACCAGCACGGCGTCTGCGGTTTCGACCACCACGAGATCCCGCGTGCCCACACAGGCAATCAACCGGCCCTCGGAATGCGCGAACGTCGAGGCCGAGCCTTCGAACATCACATTGCCGCGCCCGACATTGTTGGTGTCGTCTTTCGGCAGGATCTGCCAGATTGCATCCCATGAACCCACATCCGACCAACCTGCCTTCAACGGCACCACGACGCCCGTCGCGATAGACGCATCGTTGCTCAGCTGTTCCATCACAGCATAGTCGATTGAATTGGACGGCGACGCGCTGAACGCCGCGCGCTGCAGCCGGAAGAAATCGCCGTCTGCCTTGCCGCCGGTATACGCCTCGGCGCAGGCATCGAAAATGGCCGGCTGGAAATGACGGATTGCCACCAGCCAGGTGGAGGCGCGCATGATGAAGATGCCGCTATTCCACCAGTAGTCCTGAGAATCGATATATCGCTGCGCAAGTTCCAGATGCGGCTTTTCGACGAAGCGATCGAGCCGATGCGCACCGGTCGCGCTATTGATTCCTGCCGCGCCCGCGCGGATGATCGGCGCGCCGAGACGGATATAGCCGTAACCGGTTTCCGCATGCGTCGGCACAATGCCCATCGTGACGATATGGCCGTCGACGGCATGCTGCACGCCAGCGGCCACCGCGGCGTGGAACGCATCGAGATCGGCAACCGCGTGGTCAGCCGGCATTACTACCATGATGTCGTCACTGTCGTGCGCGGCAATCGACAGGGCAGCTGCCGTCAACGCAGGTGCTGTGTCGCGGCCAACCGGTTCGAGAATCAGGCGGCTCGCTTTGCCGCTGGTGCGCAGTTGTTCGGCGGTGGTGAAGCGGTGCTCTTCATTGGCCACGACGATCAACTGCTCAGCGAGCGGGTGACCGGCGTCAAGCGCATCGAGCCGATGCGTGGTGGACTGCAGCAGCGAGTCGTCGCCCAGCAGGCCGATCAACTGCTTCGGATACTGTTCACGCGACATGGGCCACAGGCGTGTGCCGGAACCGCCCGCAAGAATCACGGGATGAACCTTCAGCTTGACGTTCAGAGATGGGGCGGTGCCTTGCCGGACGTCGGCGTCGGACGCCGTGACCGTTGCTGTCATGGTGATTTCCTCGAGACTGGGTGAGTACGTCGATTTGTATCACGGCGTAATTGGCTAATAAAAGCACGATAAATCGATACGCTTAAAAATAAATGTCAGAATTAAGGCGGCCCGAATAAAATAATTGACGTTGCAATTAAAATATTAAAAAAATCGAAAAATAATAGAGAGAAATTACCGGGGTATATTTTTAGGCAGAACGAACATCGCTACGGAGACGGTCGCTCTGCCAGGCTTGCGGTGCGGGTTGCTTAGCTTGATGACCTAAAACGGCCGTTTTCCCCTTTGCTCAAGGCCCCGCTGGCGGTGGATTCGGTAATAATTACCCAAATAATTCAACCAAAAATAGGTAATTTGTAACGATACATTTTGAGATTTTTTACGCCCTTGCGGCGCGAATTTTAATGCCGCCTTATCTAGCCTGTACGGGTAATCACGCATTCTGACTTGCGTCTCCGGTTTAGCCGGAGCCGGTAAATCGGGCGAATCACGCAGCGTCCTCATTGTCATTGAAATCGCCATTGGGTTTTCATTCCAATGGCAGTTGCCATGCCAATGAAAATCACGCAGCGCGTGAGCGCCGGGTGCCGGTTGCCTTTGTGTTTCACATGGTGCGGACCTCCGCTTACTTCACGGATGGAACTTGACTGACGAACTGAGGTGCAGCGCATGCTGAGCGTTCTATCGAGAATCATCGACATTGCGATGGTCGCCCTGGGCGCCCTGATCGCGGCAGCCGTGCATAACGGGCGCTGGGTGTGGCTGGATGACATGCAGAGCATGTCGCTGGCGTTCGATTGCCTGCTGGTGGTGGTGTTCTTTCCTGCGCTGGGTATCTATCTGTCGTGGCGTGGCAAGCCCCTGATGGACCTGCTGTTCCGTGTCTCGTGCGGATGGCTGGTGGTGGAAACCACGGGCGTGCTGATCAGCTTCAGCCTGCACCGCTCGGAGCTGCTCTCGCGGCTGTGGCTGGTCTATTGGGCCGTCGCCGTGATTGCCCTGCTGATGGTCAGCAAGACCTTGGTGTACACGGTGTTGAAGGGACTGCGCCGCGAAGGCTTCAATCACAAAGGCGTGGCGATCGTCGGCAGCGCGCCGTACGGCAAGTTTCTGATCGAACAGATGCGCAGCCGTCCGGAAGCGGGCTTCAGTCCGCTTGTGATGTACGACGAAGACAGCGCGATCGATCCGTATCAGGACCCCGATGTCGTGCAGGCCATCGAAGGCGTGCCCGTCGAACGCGACTTCACGGCGATGATCCAGCTGGTGCGTCAGCGTGCCATCCGCGAACTCTGGCTCGCGTTGCCGATCTCGAAGGAGAAGACCATCAATCGCTTCGTGATGGAGTTGCGCAACGACTTCGTGAACATCCGCTTTATTCCGGACGTCCGCAGCCTGACGCTGTTCAGCCAGCCGATGGTCGATCTGCTCGGCGTGCCGGCGATCAACCTGGCAGCCTCGCCAATCACGGATCTGCGTGTGCTGCCCAAGCGCGTGTTCGACCGGCTGTTCGCGTTGGGTGCGCTCGCTGCGCTCTCGCCGCTGCTGGTGGTGATCGCTGTGATGGTGAAGTTGTCATCGCCGGGGCCGGTGTTCTTTCGCCAGAAGCGCAAGGGTATCGATGGCAACCAGTTCGAGATCTACAAGTTTCGCTCGATGAAGGTCCACGTCGAAACCGCCGGAAAGATCACCCAGGCCACACGGCGCGATCCGCGCATCACGGCAGTGGGCGCATTTTTGCGGCGCACGAGCCTCGACGAGCTGCCGCAATTCATCAACGTGCTGCGCGGCGAGATGTCGGTAGTGGGGCCGCGTCCACATGCGCTCGAACACGACGACATCTACAAGGATCTGGTGAAAGGCTACATGCACCGCTACCGCATCAAGCCGGGCATCACCGGATGGGCGCAGATCAACGGCTACCGCGGCGAGACCGACCGCATCGAAAAAATGATGGGGCGCGTGAAGCTCGATCTGTACTACATGCAGCACTGGACCTTCTGGCTCGACCTCAAGATCGTCGTGCTGACGCTGTGGAAAGGCTTCGTGGGCAGCAACGCGTATTGAGCGCGCATGCCATGAGGCGTGTGCCCTGTTTTAGAACCCTTCAAATCTCCGAGGTGTAATTCATGAACGTGACGATCATTGGTACCGGCTATGTGGGCCTCGTGACGGGCGCCTGCCTTGCCGACATCGGCAACGACGTGCTCTGTCTCGACCTCGATCAGCGCAAGATCGACGTGCTCAACAATGGCGGCGTGCCGATCCATGAGCCGGGCCTGCAGGAGATCATCGCGCGCAACCGCAAGGCGGGGCGCCTGAAGTTCACGACCGACGTCGCCGCGTCGGTCGCGCATGGCGATATCCAGTTCATCGCGGTAGGCACGCCGCCCGACGAAGACGGCTCGGCCGATCTGCAATACGTGCTGGCTGCCGCGCGCAATATCGGCCGTCATATGACCGGCTTCAAGGTGATCGTCGACAAATCGACGGTACCGGTCGGCACCGCGGTGCGGGTGCGCGAAGCAATCGCTGAGGAACTCGCTAGCCGTGGCGCGCAGCATATGTTCTCTGTGGTGTCGAACCCGGAGTTCCTCAAAGAGGGCGCCGCTGTCGAAGACTTCACGCGGCCCGACCGCATCGTGCTGGGCTGCGACGAGGACGTTCCGGGTGAAAAGGCCCGTGAACTGATGAAGCGCGTCTATGCGCCGTTCAACCGCAATCGCGAACGTACCTTGTACATGGATGTGCGTTCGGCCGAATTCACCAAATACGCGGCGAACGCGATGCTCGCCACGCGCATTTCGTTCATGAACGAACTCGCCAATCTGGCGGACTGCGTTGGTGCGGACATCGAAGCAGTGCGTCGCGGGATCGGCTCTGATCCGCGCATTGGCTACGACTTCCTGTACGCGGGCTGCGGCTACGGCGGCTCGTGTTTCCCGAAGGACGTGCAGGCGCTGATCAACACCGCCGTCGAACGTAAGCAAAGCCTGCGCATTCTGGAGGCCGTCGAGGCCGTCAACGAAACGCAGAAGAAGATTCTCGCGCACAAGATCGTTTCGCGGCTCGGTGACGATCTGTCGGGACGCACGTTCGGCGTGTGGGGCCTCGCGTTCAAGCCCAATACCGACGACATGCGCGAAGCGCCGAGCCGACCGCTGATCGCGGAACTGCTCAAGCGCGGCGCACGCGTGAAGGCCTATGACCCGGTAGCGGTTGACGAAGCGAAGCGCGTGTTCGCGGTCGATCTGCAAGACGTACCGCAACAGCACGCGCGTCTCACGTTCGAGAGTGACGAAATGGACGTGGCGCGCGGTGCCGATGCACTGGTAATTCTCACCGAGTGGAAGGTCTTCAAGAGTCCTGATTTCGGCAGCCTGAAGCAGCATCTGCGCACGCCGCTCATTTTCGACGGCCGCAACCTGTACGAACCGGAAGCAATGAGCGAACTCGGCATCGAGTATCACGCCATTGGCCGCCAGCACGCACGGCCCGAAGCGGCAATCGCGGAGGCGCCACGCAACAGCGCCACTGTGACGCACCTCACGCCCGCGGCCGCGCGTCAGACCAGCGCGGCTACCACGCGCTGAATTGAAAGGAAGGAGAGCGCCTATGTTCGACAACGTTCTGATTGTCTGTCACGCCAACGTATGCCGCTCGCCCGCCGCAGAAGTGCTGTTCAAGGCGCAGCAGGCG
>NZ_JBAURZ010000112.1:0-14520 GCF_049581445.1 Paraburkholderia sp.
GCTCCACCGCCCGCGCCACCACCGCCGCCTGCCTGGGCATACACGCCGCCGGAGAGCGCCATCACCAGCGCGGAAGCCAGAAGTTTCTTCGTTGTGCTGTTCATTTTTAAATCCTCCGTCGGGTTAATTTAAGTCGCAAACGGCTGGCCGATAACCGGCCGTCTGCACACCTTGAACGGCCGCAAGCGGTGTGCCGCTCGTTGCCCGATGGAGACGCGTCGAGTCTTTGCGTCGTTCGGTCATGCTGGCGGCGCACGTCGAACGTGCGCCACGCTGTGTCACCAAGGATTGATAAGTGCGCCCGTACGCTGATGCTGTCCGGGGCGGGGCTAGTCAAGGCTTGCTGGGACCATGTAAAAAAGTGCTGGTGGGTTGTATTCGAGCCTTCACGTTTGACGATGTTCACGTCGCAACATGCGGGCATGGTCAGCGGCGGATGTGAGAGCGCACGCGGTCCGAACGGGCGCCGCGCGCTCTCAATCGTCTATGCAGGGATACCGGTCATATCTGACCCATCACGACCAGTACGACCACGACGATAACGACAATCCCGATCGTGCCGGTCGGTGCGTAGCCCCAGGAACGGCTATGTGGCCATGCAGGAAAGGCGCCGATAAGCAGCAGGATCAATACGATTAGCAGAATGGTTCCCAACATAACGCCTCCGTCATGTCTGATTAATTTTTGCAGAGGTGCCAGGTCCTCTGCGCTTGAGGCTTACTCAGCACTTCTCATGCCAGAGGGGAGGGAACTACGGAATTGAGCGTCCGGCGAGCTTGTGCTTCGTGAATGCTCGCAAGATGTGCTTGGGGAGGTTACCGGCCGCGCCAGACGTAACAAGCCGCGCGGGCCGTGCCACGTCCCGCGATGCGCGTATGTGTCAACTCGCGGGATTATCGTCGTCGGGTTGAACCGGCGTGCCTGCAGAAGGCGAACCGATAATGCTGATCTGGAAAATTGGCGTGCCCGCCAGCGATTGCAGGCTCGGGTCTTCGGGAATATGGACGAGCAGCGGCAGGATCACGGAGCCGCCAATCACCGCCCGGCGACTGTTGTCCGCAGGCCGCAGGCCCCACACGTCCTGATAGACCACTGGCACCGTCCGATGATCGCGTGTGGTGTTGCCCAGATACAGCATGACATGGCCGCCGATATACACGAGCGTACGCATCGGCGCGCCGTGTTGCACGAGGTAATCGAGGCGCTCGGCGGGCGTCGATGACGACAGATCGGTCATCTGCCCGGCGCTCATCTGCGTCGACGAATGGCGCGGCAACCAGACGCCAAAGGTGGCGAAGATGCTTTGCAGTTCGGACGAGCAGTCATTGTAAAAGCCGCTATTGCCCCAGCCGTATGGCCGTCCGATCAGCGTCTTTAGCAGCATCGCCAGATGACGCGGCGTGGCGCTCAGCGGTGCGGTCGCGATCTGCTCATCGGTGAGCGGCGCGATGCGTGCGATGGCGTTGCCATTCGCATCGCGCGCGGGAACCATCACATTGATCTGCGTTGTGGCTTCGCCCGGCGCGAAGGGCGCGACGGGAAGCAGTGTGCCGGCGGGCGCGTCGAAACGAAACACGCCCTGGCTATCACGCACCGGCGCCGATGCGACGGTCACGGCGCCCAGGCCGCTGCGCGCTGCGCTACGCCAGATGTCGACGAACGATGGGCTGACCATGCCAACCTTGTCGCTGCGTACCCAGCCTTGCACGTCGGGTGTCTGCACGTAGTACCAGCCGCCGTCCAGGCTGCTGCCGAGCACATAGAGCGGCGTGCCTGGCCGCGCTGCCGAGATCTGCAGGTTGTCGAACGGATAGCCTTCTCCCGCGAGCCGGTGATCGTAGAACGACGGGTCCATGGTCGGCAGTTCGCGTATGAGCACGTTGTCCGTGGCGATCGCGCGGCGTGCGGCGTCATAGCTGGGCGCGTGTTCGAACTGCTCGACGCCCATGTTCTGTGCAATGGCGTCGATCCACGCTGGCGTATGTGCACGGAAGTTCTGGCCGTAGCCGATTTGATTCTCGGGCTTGTCGCGGTTATCGAACGTAGCGATGCGGCGGCGCTGCAAGGCAGCGATGTCGGCGCCGTTGTGGCTATAGACCCGTGTGTCGATGTAGGTGCTGTTCCAGGGGGATGGCGCATCCGCAGCAGTGCCGAAATAGCGCGTACGCAGCGCATCGAAGTGGCTGCGCTGCTCGTCGGCGCTTAGAAACGGCTGATCGTACGTGGGGCTTGCCGGGTCGAGCCAGTGATCGACGTTCTGGTCGTAAGCGGCCATGGGGAAGAGGCTGACCGGGTCGATGCGGGTTTGCGTCGCAGGTGAGGTCGGCGCCGTGCTGCATGCCGCGAGCGCTACGCACAGCGTGGCGGCCGCAAGACGCAACGACGCGTTGACGTAGTAAGGCTTTGAAAACCGTAAAGGCGGACGATTCGAGGGCGAGTGACCGGGCCGCGAGGCGGCTTCGTTCTGGGGTGATGCAGCGACGGGCATAGTACGCGACGGTGGATGGCAAGATGCAGATGATACGACGCTCCGCGATGCGCGAACGCACTACGGAGCGCTGTATCGGCGCCGCAAGCCCTGGATGACGGCTGCGTTACTGCTGCGGCGGGGCGGACGGCGTCTCAGGTCCTGGGCCATCCCCACCAGGCCGGCCGCCGTGAGGCGCGCGGTTAGCCGCGGCGATATCTTCCGCAAGACTGGTGCGCAGCGTCGCAATGGCCTGATCCGGATTAGCCGGCTTCAGTTGCTCGCGCGCAAGCGACTCGTACGCGAAGTGGCGCAGCATCGGATCCTGCGTTTTGTTCAGCACGTCATGGTAGACCGCGACCATTTCAGTTTCGCGTCCGGCCATGGCGTACAGGCGGCGCAGTTGTTCCAGATCGTTAATCGCAGCGAACCCCGGACCACGCGGCGGCTGGAAGCCATCACCGTGCGGCGGTTGGCCGTGGCCTTGCATGGGCGGAGGAGGGGGCGCGTCCTGCGCACTGGCGGACGACACGGCAAGCGTCATGAGCGCGGCAAGTGCCGCAGCGAAAAGAGCCTTTTGCATGATCTCGATTCCATCGGTTCAGCGTCGGCGCGACAGTGCGCCGACCCCTTCATACGATAGTCGAGATGAACTTCTGTAGGGTTACTGCAGCCCGGCTGTAACTTACACAAACTTGCACGGGCTCGCCTTGCTCGACGCTCGGCGGCCCGCATTGAAACATCCGTAAAAAACTAGCGTTAAAAACCGGGTTAGAAAGTTTCCCAGTTATCTGCGCTGCTTTGAGCCATTGCCGACGGAGCCGCCTGTGCCGCAGGGGCTTGCTTCAGGACAGGACGCAGCAGCGCTGTGCGCGGTTTGCTTGCCGCCTTGGGCTTCTGGATAGATCGTGTCGTGACGGCACGTGCCGCGGTCGGCGCGGAATGCCCCTCCCTGAGTTTGAACACGGAAACCGCGCGTTTTTGCTGCGCGGCGAGTTGTTCAAGCGACTGCGCAGCAGCCGACGCTTCTTCGACCAGCGCAGCGTTTTGCTGCGTGACTTCGTCCATCTGACCGACGGCCTGATTCACCTGCTCGATGCCGCGGCTTTGCTCGTCAGAGGCAGCGGAAATCTCGGCGTTGATATCCGCGACACGTTTGATGGCCTGTTGCACGTCGGCCATGGTGCGGCCTACTTCCTGCGCTTGCGTCGAACCATTGTGAATCGTGGTCACGGAACTCTGGATCAGGTCCTTGATCTCTTTCGCGGCGCTCGACGAGCGTTGCGCGAGACTGCGCACTTCGCCGGCTACCACGGCGAAGCCGCGTCCCTGTTCGCCCGCGCGCGCTGCTTCGACGGCGGCGTTCAAGGCGAGGATGTTGGTCTGGAAGGCAATGCCTTCGATCAGCGTGGTGATGTCGGCAATCTTTGCCGAACTGGCGGTGATCTCGCCCATCGTGACGAGCATCGTTTCCACCACTGCGTTGCCCTTGTCCGCCACCTCCGAAGCGTTTCCGGCGAGCGTGGTGGCCTGGCGCGCGTTTTCCGAGTTCTGTTTGACGGTGGCGGTCAGTTCTTCCATGCTGGCCGCGGTTTCCTCCAGCGACGCCGCCTGCTCTTCAGTCCGCGAGGACAGATCCATATTGCCCGAGGCGATTTCGCTCGACGCAATCATGATGGACTCGCTTGAGCTCTTGATGCCGCGTGCGATCTCCGCGAGTTGCGTGTCCATTTGCTTGAGCGCGCCGAGTAGATGACCGAATTCGTCTTTCGATTGAATCGAGAGTTCGTTTTCGAGCTGTCCCTCGGCGATACGCCGCGCGACCTGCACGGCTGATTCGAGCGGGCCCATGATCGCCTTCAGCAGAAACGCCGATGCGGCGGCAGCAATGACAAGACCAAGAGCGATCGCGCCAATCGCGACCCACAAGAGCATGTGATACGTATCGACACCGTTCTCGGCGAGTTGCTTGGTCTGGGTGCCGTTGATGTCGATGTCCTGATTGACGGCATCGGAGTACGCGTTACCGACATCGCGCACCTTGTCGATTGTCGCACCGGCAGAATCGAGCGTGCCTGCATCGACCGCTGCGAGCACGGTATCCGTGAGTGATTTGAAATCGGCGCCTTGCGTGGCGATCTGGTCGGCGATTTTGCGCTCGTCAGGATCCGAAACCTTGGCGGGGTAGTAGTCGGTCCACGCCGTGTTGAGTTTTTTCTGCAGGTCACGGATCTGACCAGCAGCTTGCTTCTGGTCGCTCGGATCGTGGATCGTCGACAGACGGTTCAGCCAAAGGCGAATCCTCAGCGCGTCGGCTTGAGTGGCAGCGAGATCTTCGATCGGCACCGTGCTGTCCGTGTACATCGAGGTCATGTCGGTGCTCAACGTGGCGAGACCCCGCACCCCCATCAATCCAATGGCAATCATCAAGACGATGCACGCGCCGAGCGCGAGAATGATCTTGAACTTGATGGAGTTCGTCAGCTTGTTCATTCGAAATACCTGTACTGGGTGGGGAAGAGCGTGCTCTGCGGGGGATGTGTTACGAAATCTTGTCTAACAAAAGGGCGTCTACGATGCAGAGGCATGACTCTGTAAACGACCTGCGGGGAGGGTTCTTGAGGGACGCGCTGCACATTTGCCTTACCGGATAAAGAGCCGCGGAGCCGCGATTTCATTAGGTTTACAGCGATGTGCGAAAAACGCGGATTGAAAGCTAAAACGTTTCGCCAAGCCGTGTTTGCCTGGCATGGAATGGGCATGCGCGTATAGGAACTTCGCCCGACGCGAAGGCCGACTTCTCATTGCCATAAAACATGCGTTCCGGCCCTTTGCTGGCGCAACAGGGAAGGAAGGCGCATGATTGCACCGTGTGCTGTCGTCACGTAACGCGGCACAATCGAAGCTGACCCAGGCGCACTCATCGGCCCGCACGGGCCTTCAGTGGCGAGCGGTTGGCCTGTCACTACCTGCCCAGGAGGACTTAGCATGGAACGACCTGACGCCGCCAATCCATTTGGCGATTTCACCAAAATGCTCGAGCAGTTCAAGCTCCCCGGCTTTGACGTGCCCGCCATCATGGAAGCGCGACGCAAGGATGTCGAAGCACTGGTCACGGCGAATCAGGCCGCCTTGCAGGGCATGCAGTCGCTCGCGCAGAAGCAGGCCGAGATGCTGCGCTCGACATTGAGCGAACTGCAGTCGATGGCCACTCAGTTCAGTACCTCCGGGGGTGCACCTTCCGCGCAAACGGCGGAGCTCGTCCAGCAAACCTTGCACAAGGCATTGGCCGACATGCAGCAACTCGCGCAGGCGGCCTATCAGTCGCAGGCCGAGTCGTACGCAGTCATCGCCAAACGTGTCGAAGAGAACGTGCAGGAACTCAAGACGCTTTTGCAACCGAAGACGTAACAGAAACAGGGCATCGAGTCACTTGCGTGTGCCCGATGCGGTTGCGCTAGCAACAATGAACAATGCCGGTGCTGACATGACGTCAGGACCGGCATTGTGCTTTTGGGCGGTCGTGCCTCGATGAAAACCGCAGAACTTTCTCTCTGCTATCGCGTAACAGTTCGCAGGACGTGAAGTAATCACCCTGGTTTTCTAAAACAAATCAGTTAAATTCGGATAACGAAGTAAATGCCGCGAGGCCCCGATTGTCATTCATTAAGTTAACGCTTAATAATTGCGCTACTCACCGAAATAATGGGTAGTGTTTTTTTCCGCGTCTTTGACGTCAAACGGGTGTTCGCTTTGAACGCCATGCAGGACGCCGATCGCTCTACATACGCCACCGGCTATTGCTTTGAACCTCTCGGTCAAACACCAGATCATTCCCCGCCTGTTTAGATTCGCCGCCAAACGATTGCGAGCGCGTCTTTTTCTTCACTAAAGTTTCGCGCCGCCATTCCGTAGACGCATTCACGCATCCTCTCCTGCGTCACGATGCCTCTGGTGTACATAGGGTCGAGGTTTGCGCCGCTCATTCTTCGTTTGTGATCGCCACGGCGACTCACGAGCGTGTTCACCTCGAAGGAATTCACGTGGAAACGAGGCTTCATACCGGCATTGCGTGCGCCTTGGTCGGGGCGACCTTTGCACTTTGCCTGCCTGCACGGGCCACGCTTGGCGGCAACGTCAGTAGCGTCGGCAACGATCAGGTACGCATGCATGCCACGGCTCATACCGTCGCTTCGCAAACCGCGTACACAGTGCATCAGATTACGCTGCCATCGGGCACTGTGGTGCGCGAGTACGTCGGGACCAACGGCATCGTGTTTGGCGTCGCATGGGACGGTCCTACTCTGCCCGACCTGAAGACGACGCTCGGTGCGGCCTTCGATCAATACGTCGCGGCTACCGCGACGCGCCGTTCGACACCGCTTGCCGTATCGAACGATGATCTGGTGGTGTTCTCGGGCGGTCATTTGCGCGCCTTTGTGGGCCACGCCTATCTGCCGCAAGCGGTACCGGCTGGCGTCGATGTCAGCGTCATTCAATAAAGGAGCGATCATGCGTCATTCAGATTCGTTCCGGAAACTGCTCGCTGCTGCGGGGCTCTCTGTGCTGCTCGCGGCCTGCGGAGGCGGGGGTGGTGGTAGCAGCCCGAGTACCAGTGCAGCGAATGCGTCCGCGCCGACGCAGTCGGTTTCGGCCACCCCGCCAGTCACCCAGACGCTTACAGCCAACGAGGTGGCGGTGAGCGTCGATTCAGGCGTGACCGGTGTGCCGAACATGCCTTTCGTCAGCGTGACGGTGTGCGCGCCGGGGACGACGCAATGCCAGACAATTGATCACGTGCTGGTCGATACCGGTTCATGGGGACTGCGCGTGTTTGCTTCGCAGTTGCCGGCATCTATGGCGCTGCCACAACAACAGGATGCGCAGGGCAATCACCTCGCTGAATGCATGCAGTTCTTCGATGGCTATACGTGGGGTTCCGTCCGGCTCGCCGACGTGCATATTGGCGGCGAAACGGCATCGTCGCTGCCGATTCAGGTGATCGATCCTGGCTACAGTGCGACGCCGTCGGACTGCATGAGTGTCGGCGCGTCGCGCAACACGCCGACGGCGCTGGCGGCTAACGGTGTGCTTGGCATCGGTGTGTTCATGCACGATTGCGGTTCGAACTGCGTGCAAAAAGCCGTGCCCGCCACCTACTATGGATGCGCGGGAACGACCTGCACGTCACTCGCGGTTGCCGAAAATCTGCAGGTGGCCAATCCCATTCCGTACTTCGCGACGGACAACAACGGCTCGGTGCTGGAGTTGCCCGCTGTGGGATCGAACGGTGCGGCCTCGCTCAGTGGCCAACTGGTGTTCGGGATCGGCACCCAGTCGAATAACGGACTGGGCAGCGCACAGGTGATTGGGGTGAGTCCATCAAACGGCACCTTTACTACCGTGCAAAACGGCGTCACCTACACGAAGAGCATCATGGACAGCGGTTCGACGGGTCTGTTCTTTCAGAGCACTGCGCTGCCGGATTGCGCAAGCCCGGATAACGCGTATTACTGTCCGACCTCGATCGAGCAGCTGAGTGCGACGATTGAAGGCGTGAACGGTGTCACCAGTGCAGTGTCGTTTAATGTCGGCAACGCAATCAGCCTTACGCAGACTTACGGCAGCGATGTTGTGATGCCGTTGCTGGCGGGGCCCGCATTCGTCACCTCGACGATCTTCGACTGGGGTCTGCCGTTCTTTTACGGACGCAACGTGTACGCGGCAGTCGAACAGCAGTCAACGCCCGGCGGCACAGGTCCGTATATCGCGTATTAAAGTTCGGGTGCCGGTGCATCGCGCCGGCACCATGTTTGCCAAATTTGCCGGTAAGCCGCCTCGATATGCGCTGTGAAACGCGCCCCGTCCATCAGCGGCGATTGCGTCATGCGCGGGCGCAGGCTTTCGCGCAACGCGGCCAGACGGGGCCAATCGTGCGCCAGTTCCACGGCGATACGCACGAATGCCTCATCTGAATCTCCCGCCAGTTCGGTCAGTCCGAGGTTGAAAAGCTGGCTCAAACCGCCGCGACCCACCGCCGTTTCGCCGATCCGCGTGACCATCGGCACACCCATCCACAGCGAGTCGAGACTCGTGGTGTGTCCGTTGTACGGAAACGTGTCGAGTCCAAGATCGATCTGATGGTAGGTGCGCAGATAATCGGCGCGCGGCTGAAACGGCGTGAAGCTGACGCGCTCCAGGTCGATGCCTTGTCGGGCGATACGCTGCGCCAGACTGCGATCGGCGTTGCCGGCAGGCGCCATCAGCAGCAAGCAGGCATCAGGAACCTCTCGCAACACAGCGCCCCACATCGCGAGCGTGCGATCGGTCAGCTTGCAAGGATTATTCAGGCAGCCAAACGTGAGATATCCCGCGCTCAACGCGGGTAACGCGTTGACGACGGGTTCATCCGTCAATGGGTCATAACACCAGAACGAATCGGGCACATGCAGCGAGCGCTCGGTGTAGTGCGTGGATTGCCTTGACGCCTCTGGCTCAGCGGATGCATCGATTGGATCGAGCCGTGGATCGGTCAAACGGTAGTCGATCGCTTCGATGCCGGTGGTGCCCGGGTAGGCCAGCCACGCTACTTGCACCGGTGCGGGTTTACGAGCGAATAGCAGCGGCCTGCCGTCGGCCATATGCATGGCAAGGTCAACGAGGACGTCGATACCGTCCGCGCGAATCTGCTGGGCGAGGCGTTCGTCATCGAGTTCGCGCACATCGCGCCATACGTCGGCGTAAGTTGCGAGACGTTGCGTCAACGCGTCGGGCCGCTCGACGCTGGCATAGCAGAAGATCTCGAAGCGCTCGTGATCGTGGTGCGAAAACAGTGGCACCGTGAAAAGTGACTGACAGTGCTCGCGAAAATCCGCCCCAACGTAACCGATCCTCAAGCGCCGGTTTGGCGTGCGATCGTTCGTATGCGGCAGGCGCGTGGCGCGCAGGGGTGTCTCGTGTTGAGCCGAGAAGCGGCGACATTCATCGAAGACCGTCTCGCCCTGTTCAGCCTGGAACGTCAGCGCGTACGCCAGATTGCTGTGGGCGACCACATTGTCCGGATCGCTTTCTATGGCGCGGCGATAGTGGACGATTCCCGCGTCGAGCGCACCACAATCTTTCAGCACGTTTCCCAGGTTGTTGTGCGAGGCCGAGTGATTGGGATCGGCAGCGAGCGCGGCGCTGAAATAAGCCTCGGCTTCGGCGGGGCGGCGCAACACGCGCATCAGATTGCCTGCGTTGTTGTACGCCGCGATAAAGCCAGAGCGCGTATTGATTGCAGATTCGAAAGCTTGCGCCGCCGCTTTGTATTCGCCTAGTTCCTTGCTGACGTTGCCCAGATTGTTGTGGGCATCGGCGTGCTGCGGATTCAACGCGATTGCATCGCGATACTGCGCCTGGGCTTCGCGCCTACGCCCCAGCGCGTACAGTGCGTTGCCAAGGTTGTACGCGGCTTCGGGAAACTGCGGGGCGAGTTCCAGGGTGCGGGTGAAGCATGCCGCCGCTTCGTCGAAGTGGCGCTGTTCATACTGCGCGACACCGAGGTTCAGCAGGCAGGACGGTTCGTCCGGCGCTGCCGTCACAGCCTGAGCAAGCAGTTCGAGTGCAGCGTCGATCTCGCCGCACGCTTGCAGGAGCGTGCCGAGATTGGTGAGGGCGCCCGCTTGTTGTGGTTGGACCGCCAGCACGCGTCGGTAAGCGGCTTGCGCGAGCGCGGCTTCACCTAGTTGCCGGTAACAGTTTCCAAGGTTGTTTAGCGCGTCGATCAGCGCCGGGTCAAGTGTCACCGCCGACTCGTAGGCGCTCGCCGCCGCACGCATATCGCCATTGGACTGCAATGCGCTGGCCAGCGCGAACCACAGGTCAGCGGAGGTAGCGTCGAAGGACAGCAGCGCGCGGTACGTATCGATTGCGTCGTCGAAGCGGTGCAATGCCGCCAGTACCTGGCCGCGCGCAAAGTGGTAGCGGTTTATTTCCGGCGCGAGGGCTAGCGCACGGTCGAGCCATGCGAGCGCATCGTCGTAGGCGGCGCATTGGAGACCGAGGACGCCGAGGCGAAACATCACATCAGCGTTGGCCGGGTCGTCGGTGAGGACGGTTTCGTAGAGCGCGCGGGCGCCCGCGAGGTCGCCCGCGAGGTGCCGCTCTTTTGCCAACGTCAGACTTGAGTCGGTCCGCATCGCTCTTCTGCCTTGTTCCGAAGGGTCGCAATTTCGGCGGATGGTGCGAGGCGCCGCGCTTGGCTTCGACTGCGGCACTCGTTCGGTACAGGCGGTAGGACGCGCTGGTTACGGCGGGGCAGATCGGGGCAAGCCGGCGCGCGGCACGGGCTGGCGCGATGTGCGCTGGCCCGTGCTTGCAGCAGTCCGCTCGAATGAGCGGGATAACGGCAGATACCTCACCGGGCTTTACAGTCAATCACCAAAAATCACTGGATTTGACCTGGGCTTACGGCGGTGTAATGGAGTCAGTTGAGCCGCCTGGCTGTGTGACGGGTTGGGGAGCAGGCTGGGTGGTCGGTTGTGAGGTCACGGGCGACGCAGGCTGCGGAGGAGTTACCGTGTGTGTCTGGGCGCCGGAAGGGGCCAGTGTTGGCGCGTTTGCCGCAGCGTCCTGGGGCGAGCCGGCAGGGGGCGTTTCCGCAGGCGGGATTTCGCCGGGCGAGGCTCCACCAGGCGGAGTTTTACCGGACGGCGCTCCGCTGGGCGAGGCTCCACTGGGCGGAACTTCACCGGGAGGCGCTCCGTTGGGTGAGACTCCTCCCGGCACAACTCCACCGGGCACGGGTCCACTTGACGGCTCGAAACCAGAGAGCGCCTCACCGGTCGACACCGTGCCAGCCGCTTCCCCATCAGGCGCCAGGCCTTCCGCTGCTGCATCAGCAACCACCGCCGGCGCTGCCTTCGGTTCATACGCCTTGCCTCCCGACGCCTCGATAATCCGGTGAACCAGCCGCAGTTTCTCAACCACCGGCGCGGCCAATGTAAACGGATAACCATCGGCCATCCCAAGGCTGCGATTCAGACTGTTGAGCACGTAGGTCAGCGGAAACCAGCGCTTCATCAGATTCTCGAAGCTGGCGTCTTCCACTGGCGTCTGGTCGTTCAGCGTCGGCTCGCTGGGGTCGCTGGGCAGCAGGGCCACGCCGTAAGACGTCGAGGTATCGAGCACATCGACGATCAGCAGATAGTGCGCCCAGGTTTCCGCCCAGTCTTCCCACGGGTGCATGGTCGCGTACGCGCTGATGTAAGACTGCTGCCAGTCAGCGGGCGCGCCATCGCGATAGTAGGCATCGAGGGCCGCGGCGTAGTCCGCGCTTTCATCGCCGAACAGCGCTCGAAACGGCTCTAGCCAAGGCGTGCCGACCACCAACCGGTCGAAGTAGTAATGCCCGGTCTCATGGCGAAAGTGCCCCAACAGCGTCCGATACGGCTCGCCCATCGCGGTACGGGTGCTTTCGCGGTATGCGTCGTCGGCTTCCGCGATATTCAGCGTGATCAAGCCATTATCATGGCCGGTCATCACCACTCGGCCGTCGCCGCCATCTTCGAGAAACTCGAACTCGAGTCCGTCCTGCGGATTCTGCTTGCGCGATTGCACCTGCACACCCAGCTCGGCCAGCGTATACAGCAGACGCCGTTTGGCGATCTCGAGCCGGTACCAGTAGAGTCGGTTATCGGGCGCAGTGAGGTTGGGAATGACGCGCGTCAATTGGCAGGAACGGCATAGCGTATCGGGGTCGTCTGCGGGAATCATCCAGTTGCAGACGTTTTCGACCGCGTAGTTGTGGCACTGGCGGTAGAGCGCGCCGTCCGCGTCCGGATGAAGGCTGCGCCAGCGGCCCTCGCCGGCGTCTTCGAAGGCGTTGATCTCGTCGAGTTCGGGTACATAGCCGAGCATCGCCTGACAGCGTTCGCACTGGACGTTTTCGAAAAACACGAGATGCGCGCAGCGGTTGCAGTGGAACGTTTTCATGTTGATCCTGCAAGAAAAAGCGGGTGGAAAGCGAGAGGTAAACGGCTGCTACTTCGCCCATTGTCGTTCGCAAGCTTCATGCCGCGATTGCCAGACGTCACTGCTTTAACGCACATTACGTGCATGATGGGGCACGTGTCGTGCGCTGCTTTGGTGCGGGCGACGGAAAAGCGTGTCGCGAGGTGCGATTCGGCAAGTTTTTCTTCTAACGGCATGAAGCTTGCTTTTTGGCGGGCTGCCACCCTTCGCCCAGGAGTCCGGTGTGTCAATACGTGTCGCGTTGAACCATGTCACCCATTATCGTTACGACCGCCTCGTTGGGCTCTCGCCCCAGGTCGTGCGTCTTCGTCCCGCGCCACATTGCCGTACCCCCATCCTGTCCTATTCGATGCGGGTCGAACCGGCTGAACACTTCGTCAACTGGCAACAGGACGCTTTCGCGAACTATCAGGCGCGGCTGGTGTTTCCCGAGAAAACCCGCGAATTCAAGGTGACCGTCGATCTGGTGGCCGAAATGGCCGTCTACAACCCGTTCGACTTTTTCCTTGAACCGTCCGCCGATAAATTCCCGTTTGAATACGCGCCGGGGCTTGCGATCGAACTTGCGCCGTATATGGTCAAGCGCGATATGACGCCGCGCTTTGCCGAGTTTGTTGCGAGCATCGACCGCACGCCCAAGATCACGGCAGACTTTCTGGTCGAGTTGAACCAGCGCCTGCAGAAGGACATTCGCTATCTGATCCGCATGGAGCCGGGCGTGCAGACGCCGGAGGAGACGCTGACCAACGCGTCGGGTTCGTGCCGCGATTCCGGCTGGCTGCTGGTCGAGACGCTGCGTCAACTGGGACTGGCAGCGCGCTTCGTCTCGGGCTATCTGCTGCAGCTGGCGCCGGACACACGCTCGCTCGATGGCCCGAGTGGCACCGAAGTGGACTTCACCGACCTGCACGCGTGGTGCGAGGTGTATCTGCCGGGCGCCGGCTGGATCGGCCTCGATCCGACCTCGGGCTTGCTGGCCGGCGAGGGCCACATTCCGGTGGCCTGTACGCCGGAGCCGGGAAGTGCGGCGCCGATCTCGGGAGAGGTCGACGAGTCCGAGGTCGAGTTCGAACACATCATGACGATCGAGCGCGTGCTGGAAACGCCGCGCGTCACCAAGCCGTACACCGAGGAAGTCTGGGGCGACGTGCTGAAGATGGGTGCGCAAGTCGATCAGCAATTGACCAGCATGGACGTGCGTCTGACGATGGGCGGCGAGCCGACCTTCGTCGCGGTGCGCGACCGCGATGCCGCCGAGTGGAACACCGACGCGCTCGGGCCGACCAAGCGCAGCTACGCCGTCGCGCTGATGGACAAGCTGCGCTCGCGCTACGGCGCGAACGGCTTTCTGCATATCGGCCAGGGCAAGTGGTATCCGGGCGAGCAGTTGCCGCGCTGGGCGCTGTCCTTGTACTGGCGCGCTGATGGCGAGCCGTGCTGGCAAGACCCGGCGCGCTTCGCCGACGAACGCGATCCGGGCACCTATAGCGCGGAGGACGCCCGACGTTTCCTGACGCATCTGACGGGCAAGCTGTCGCTCGATGCGAAATTCATCCAGGCCGGTTACGAGGACACGTGGTACTACCTGTGGCGCGAGCGGCGCCTGCCGGTCAACGTCGATCCTTTAGAGTCGCGGCTGGACGATGAAATGGAGCGGGTGCGCTTGCGGCGCGTGTTCGACGGCGGGTTGGCAGCGGTGACGGGCTACGTGCTGCCGTTGTCACGCGAACGCGATTTGCCGCTGGAAGGGCCGCTCTGGGTGACCGGGCCGTGGTATTTCCGCGGCGACCGCATGTATCTGATCCCCGGTGATTCGCCGATGGGCTATCGCTTGCCGCTCGACGCGTTGCCGTGGGTGTCGGAGACGGACTATCCGTATCAGCACGCCCACGATCCGTTCGCGCCGCCCGTGCCGCTGCGCAGCGCGGCGCAGATGCGCATGCAGTACGAAGGCAGCAGCGCAGCGGGTATGCGGGGTGGCGACGCGGCTGATGGCCTTGGTGCGGCCGCTGGTGCGGCCACGGGGGCCGGCGCAAGCG
>NZ_JBAURZ010000113.1:0-59813 GCF_049581445.1 Paraburkholderia sp.
CCGCTGCGCCGAGCAGCGCGCCGGCGGCGGCTCCACCCACGGTTCCGATCGCAGTGCTGCCCACGCCCTCCGGCATGGCGCCTTGGGCTGGTGCGCCGGCATTGTCCGAGCGGAATGCGTAGTCCCGGCAGGTGTAGTCTTCCTGCTGGAACACGTTCAGCGGTTTCCCATTTGGCGGTAGCGCGACGACGGAGGGGCCAGTCGGCGGCATGACGGCACAACCGGTGAGCGCAATAGCGATCAAGCCCACGGGTAAAGCCAGGCGAGTGATTCGTAAGAGCTTCATGATGTTCACATCCTCTGATTCGATGGGGCCATCATGAATGCGGACAATTAGCGCTGAATTAGTTCGACTTTGCGCGCGGCGGAGGCCACGGGGGCAGCTTAAGACGAAGCTTCGTCGCCGCGCTCACTCGCCTCATCATGCAAGAAGCCGCGAACGGCGGTCAGCACCTTGGCCGCCTCTGCCGGGTCGCCCACGGCCCGAGCAAGGATGATTCCACCGATCATCGTCGCAAGCGTACCAATGGCCTCGCGCTCCGTCTTGCCGCGATGCGCGCCGTCGTCACCGTCACCGCGCCCTTGCAGCCACGTCAGATAGCTCCGCACGTTCTCGCGCAACACGCTTCGTGTGGCGTCGTCAGCGCGGGCAAGCTCGGCGCCGCACGCGGCTAGCACGCAGCCACGTTCCGGATGCGCGCAGTGCAGGTCGCCCAGATAGGCGTCCGCGATATCGGCCAATGCTGGCGTCCGGCCGGCGGCATCTGCGGCGAGCTTCTCGAGAAACTGCAACGTCTCCATGGTGGCGTAACGGGTCGCCTCTGCCAGCAGATCGTCCTTGGACGCGAAGTGGGCGTAGAAACCACCATGCGTGAGGCCGGCCTCCTTCATGATTTCCGCAACGCTGACACCGTTCGGGCCGCGCGCACGGATCGCGCGTGCCGCGACGGCAACGATGCGCTCGCGCGTGGTCTGCTTATGTTTTTCGTCCCAAGGCATGAGCTGCTCCGTTTCTTGACAAAATATGATACGCATCATATTCTGAAATATGAGGCACGTCATATTTTGGCACGGAGGCTGGCTATGCAACTCGACCTGATTGGCGCAATAACCCTCACGGCGATTTCGGCGCTCGTGGGCGGCGTGTACATTCATTTCCTCAGATGGAGCGCCGCGCGGCGCATGATGATGGCCGCGGCGGGCGTCGCCTGGTTCGCGCTGATCGTCGTGTGCGGAGCCACAGGCGCGTTCGACGCGGTGCACGGCATCGGACCGGCGGGCGTCGGCGTGTCCGTGCTGATTCCGTTTGCCATCCTCGCCTTTGGCAGCTCACGGGCCGGTCCACTGCGCGACGCGGCCACTGCGATACCCACGCCGGTGTTAATCGGACTGCACGCAGTGCGGGTACTCGGCGCGTTCTTTTTGCTGCTCTATGCCGAGGGCCGACTCCCAGCGCCCGATGCGCCTGTAGCGGGATGGGGTGACGTGCTGATCGGCTTGACGGCGTTGCCGGTGGCCTATCTGGCTGCGGTAAAGGCCCCGGGCTGGCGAACTATCGTGCTGGTGTGGAATGCGCTGGGCCTTTTCGATCTCGTGGTTGCCATCGGGTTAGGCGTCGCATCATCCCCGGGCTTGCCATTCAGCATTGCCACGTCAGGCGCAGATACCAACGTAATGACGACCCTTCCGTGGATTCTGATCCCCTCTTTCCTCGTTCCCTTGCTGGCGTATCTGCACGTCCTGCTTTTTCAACAGTTGCGCAGGCGAGTACCGTCAATTGCGGCAGTCAGCGCGTGATATCTATCGTTCCGTGTGCGACACGAAATCCTCGGGCTCGTGTCGCCGACTCAGTCGCGCGGGCTTGATGGCCCGCGTTGGATTCGACGCTAGGCCTGCAGAACCTTGAGCAGTTCCCTGGCAGTCGGGCCCGATGAGGCTGGGTTCTGCCCGGTGATCAGTTGCCCATCGACAATGCTAAGCACGGCCCAGTTCTCCACCTTTTCAAAGTGGCCGCCCAGACGCTTGAGTTCATCCTCGACGAGGAAGGGCGTGACCTTGGTCAGGCCAACGGCATCTTCCTCATCGTTGGTAAAGGAGGTGACGCGCTTGCCTTTGACGAGAGGTTGCCCCTTGTGGGTGGCTTTGAGCAGAACGCAAGGGCCATGACAGACGGCGGCGACCGGCTTTCCCGCGTTGTAGAAATCCTCGATCAAGGCGATCGAATTCTTGTCATTGGTCAGATCCCACATCGGACCATGGCCCCCGGCATAGAAGATCGAGTCGTAGTCGGCCGCCTTGACGTCCGTCAGCTTGACGCTATTGGCCAACACTTTCTGGGTCTCAGCGTCTTTCTTGAACCGCTCCATCGTATCGGTCTGATTGCCTGGATCGTCGCTTTTGGGATCGATCGGTGGTTGCCCCCCGTTCGGTGAGATCACTGTGACCTCTGCACCGGCGTCCTTGAACGCATAGTAGGGGGCAGTGAACTCTTCAAGCCAGAAGCCGGTGGGCTTGCCGGTATCTCCAAGCACGTTGTGCGAAGTCAAAACCAGCAGGATCTTCATAGCCAATCTCCGTTCATTGAGGCGAATGCCTAAACGCGGGCTCGCCGGGGGAAAACTGTCGAAGTCGTTGCTCAGGGAACGGGAAACCGATAGTCAACACATCTAAGGAACTGGTATGGACGCTGCCCCTACGCACCGGACGGGCTAGCCAGCGCGCGCGGCCTCGATGGCGGCGATGTCGATTTTCCGCATCGTCATCATCGCGGTCATCGCCCGCCTGGCGGCGGTGCGATCTGGGTCCTGCGTCGCCGCCAGCAGTGCGCGCGGGGTGACTTGCCACGAAAAGCCCCAGCGGTCCTTGCACCAGCCGCACATGCTTTCCTGACCGCCGTTGTCGACGATGGCGTTCCACAGCCGGTCGGTCTCGGCCTGATCGTCCGTGAGGATCATGAAACTGACCGCTTCGTTGGGGACGAACATGGGACCGCCGTTGAGGCCCACGAAATCGCGGCCGCAGACGGTGAACTCGACGATCAATTCCTTGCCCTCCGCACCGGACGGCGTGTCCATGGGCGATGCGCTTACCTTGCCGACGTGGCTGTCGGGGAAGGTGGCGGCATAGAATTCAGCCGCCTCGCGGGCCTTACCGTGGTCGAAAAACAGACACGTGACGATCTTTTCGGACATCCTGGGCTCCCTTCCCATCCTCCTGAACGTCGGTTCAAACCTTCACAACGGAGGCCTGATAGATCTCGTCGATGCACTTCGCGAGCGTCGCGTCAAACTCGCTGTCACTCATCGATTCCTTGAGCTCGTTGATCAAAGCCCTGGAGAAGCTCGCGATCATGCCGTGATTCGAAGCGAGCCGTTCGCACGCGTCCTCTCGCGTGTAGCCTCCGGAAAGCGCGACGACACGCGCGACACGCGGGTGCTCGATTAATGGACGATAGAAGTCCGGTACGTCGGGTATGGTCAGCTTGAGCATCACGCGACGGCCTTCCGGCAAGGCGTCGAGACCTTTGGTCAATTCCGCGAGCAAGGTGGCTTCCGCCCCTGGCTTGTCCGGACTCTTGATCGAAATCTCGGGTTCCAGTATGGGCATGAGACCGTGCCCGTCGATCTGTTCTCCTAGTGCGAACTGTTGCTTCACGATCGCAGCGATACCGCTTTGCGAATTCAGCTTGATAACCGAGCGCATCTTGGTGCCGCAGATACCCAGCTTTGCGGCCCGATCGAGCAGCGGGTCCAGACCGGGTATCGGTTTCATCAGTTGCACGCCGTCGGCTTCGGCTTCGAGACCCTTGTCCACCTTCAGGAAGGGGGCGACGCCGCGCTCTTCCCACAGGAAGGCCGGAACGGGCTTGCCCTTTGCCTGTCCGTCCATGGTCGCCTCGAACAGGATGGCGCCAATGACCTTGTCCCCTTTAAAAGCGGGCGCAGTGATGATGCGTACCCGCATCTCATGAATCAGCTTGAACATCTCGGCGTCGCCGCTGTACGCCGTTTCCGGAATGCCATACAACTTCAGGGCGCCGGGGGTCGAACCGCCGCTCTGGTCCAGGGCCGCGAAAAATCCTTCTTTTTCAGAAACTTGCGCCAGCATCTTCTCGTCAGCCACGATTGTCTCCCTCTTTCCACGATGGAACATCGGACCAGTACGTCTGGTCGGGACGCATTGCATTCACTACGTTCAGTGTACTGACGTCGATGTTAATGCAAATGTCAGAGTGCATGAAGGGACGGCCGCCGACGTCGCCAAATGACGGTCCGACCGTGTAGCAAGTATTGCCGACTGTAAGTTATTTGCAGTAAAACGGACGCTCCCAAACGCGATATGTCGAGGAAAGCGATCGAGCAGGACATCCGCGCCGCCGCGTCGACATTTGGGCGTCTGTCACCCGACTTACTGCGAATGACCGTTACACTGGACAACCTATCCCCATGTGTAAGGAGACTTCTATGAGCAAGTACACCCTTGGATCGACTGCCGTCATGTTGCTGTGCGCGGGTGCCCTGACGGGCTTGACCGCCACCTCTGCTCAGGCGGAGGCACCGGTGAAATGCCATCTGACCTTCAGCATGTCCGGATGGTCGGCGATTTATCAGCATGCCGAAGGGCGCGGCAAAGTAAGCTGCAGCAATGGGCAGAGGGCCGCTGTCACGATCAGCGTGCACGGCGGTGGCCTGACCGCGGGCAAGTTCCACGTCAGCGGCCACGGCGATATCACCCATGTCTACAGCATCAAAGACGTGTACGGCAGCTACGCGCAGGCCGGCGCTTCGGCTGGCGCGGGGAGCAGCGGTACGGCCCAGGTGCTGACCAAGGGAACGACGTCCATGGCGTTGAGCGGTAGCGGTGAAGGCATTGACCTTGGCGTAGCGGTCGATGCTTTCAAGATCGAACCGGTGCATTGAGACGCAAGGGATGCTCTTAAGTGTGCCCTACACCAGGCGTCATAGCCGTGAAGTCCGGGGAAGACGCTTGGCGCAATGCACGACGCTGCAGGACCGTGTCGGGCCACCTTTAGACATTCGACGCATCGACCAAAATTGACAGCGATGTTCCCAAGGACCGGGTGCGAGTCGCGCCTTGTCGTCGGTGCCGCCGCTGAATCTGAATAGCAACATGAAACGACTGTTCCTCGCTGCGCTCGCGGCCGCCTCTTTCGTCACTTGCGTTCATGCGCAAAGCGACGCGTCTGGTTCGCTCGTCACGTCCTCAGGAGAACTGGAGTTCGTGCGTGTTGACCGCGATTTCGTGGCAATGCTCGACAAGGAAATTTTCGATCGCTTCCGCGCCGACACGCTCAAGCATTTCGATGACGTCGGCAACGAAAGTGACACCGTTACGCGCATGCTCGTGCAGACCGATTCCGGCCCGGTGCTATACGACTTTCGCCACCATCCGCCACTTGTGCAGCGCCTGGGCGAGCGAATGACCGTCAGGCGCGTGTTCTGGCAGGGCGATGAAGTCGTGATGCAAGGCTCGCAAGGCTGGTTTCGGTTCGAGCACGGCGCGCTGACGAAACTGCAGTCTTCGACCACGACGTACCACTGATTACGCGGCTTAAATCAGATGGGCAGAAGGACGCGTAGCTGAAATGGCGCGATTCTTCGCAATTTTTGCCACCGATCAGCCAGGCATTCGCGGGATCCGCGAGCGCGTTCGTCCGAGCCATTGCACGTATCTGAGAAGCACTCCGTAGTATGGTGTGTCGGCGGTCGTCTTCGTGAGGTCGCTAGATCGCTGGATCGATGAAATCGGCATGCTTCACGGTCCAGTCGGGATTCAGGTGGGAAAACTCCCTATAAACGGCGAGACCCGTTTGGGTCATGCGAATACAGCCGTCCTTCGTGCACAGACGGGACTCCGGATCGATGGTCGACACATGGTCTCGCTCGGCGAGTGCGATCAGTTCTGTGCGGACCTCTTGCTGAAGACCATCGATTTTTACTGGTTGCTGCAACTGGGTCGAATCGGCGCGTTCGAGTCTCCCGCGACTCGTGACAAAAACGTGTGGGTCGAACTGCGCACCTGTTGGCGTGTCTAGCAGCAGGTAGACTTTCTTGTGCTCTGCCTTCAGATTTGTTACTTCGCTATCGAGCTCCGCGAATGCTGCTTTCCTCCCTTCCGGGGTATCGAGGTTTATCTGGTTGCCGTTATCGACTACGTAGTAGCCTTTGTGGTCAAAATAAGAACTCCAGAAACCACCAATCACGACCGATGTTATGCGGCTGTCGGCTGCCTGTTCGAGCGCTTGACGCCGGGTCGGCCAGCATTTCGTATCGGCGGGGAAGTAACGGTTGTAAACATTTCGTATCGGCGGGCAACCCGCACCAACCGCAAAGATGGCGCCATTCTTTAACGGGTCGCGTTCCTCTATGTCGTAGATTCTTTCGGCATACTGATAGACATGCGAATCACCAAGAAACAGTGTCATGGCATGTCTGTCACTGTGCAATGTGTAGACGCCATCGTGAATTTTTCCATCTGGACTCCTTGCCGCGAGAAAGTCCGCCACGCCTTCCATGCCTATGGTGACCGAGTTGATACGAGGAGCGACCAGGCCATCCTTGATTGCCAGTCCGCAACAAAGCATCATTGCGAGGCCGCCACACAGCAAGAGCGACGACAGATTCGGCGCTCGATGCCGGCGAACGTTCTTCTCGACAAAGTGATAGGTCATCCAGGCCAGCAACAAGGACGCCAACACCACCGCAATTTTCGTCGCATGGCCATTTTCCGGCCAGACGATATGTGCAAGCGACAGCAATGGCCAATGCCACAGGTAAAGCGGATAACTGATGAGCCCGCATGCAACGAAGGGCCTGCTTGCGAGGAAGGTACGATTGATCCAGGCATGCGGTCCCGCCAGGATAACCAAAAAGGCGCCGACCGTGGGCATGAGCGCCCAAAAACCCGGAAACGCGCGGTCAGGATTGATCAGTTCCAACCCGGATAGCAATAGAGCGACACCCAGCGCAGAGGCCAGGTTTCCGTATCGACCAATCAGGTCGGATCGATGCAGCGCGAGATAGGCGAGGAAGCCGCCTGTCATCAACTCCCAGAAGCGCGAGACGGGCGAATAGAACGCAGCGGTGGGATCCTTGAAAGACAGATACACGCTGATGCCGAACGATGCCGCCGCGATCAGGCCGATCATGCCCGCAAACGTCCAGCGTCGCTTCCAGGCCAGCATCAGGAGCAGAGGCCAGAAGATGTAATACTGCTCTTCGACTGCGAGGCTCCAGAGATGCAGCAACGGTTTTGCCTGAGGGTCGTTGTCGAAGTAGCCGCTCTCACCCCACAGCACGAAGTTCTGGATAAAGGACGTCCCGCCTGCGATATGTGTCCCGAGTTGCCGGTATTCGTCGTCGAGAAGCACCATCCATCCGGCAAGGGTGACAAACAGCAGGACGACGAGAAGCGCGGGAAAAATTCGACGAATCCGACGCCGGTAAAAATCGACGAGGCTGAATGTGCCTTGCTCGAGACACGAGAAAATAATGGTCGAGATGAGATACCCGGAAATGACAAAGAAAATATCGACGCCGATAAATCCTCCCGCCATCAGGCGCGGAAACGCATGAAACAGGACCACTGACGTCACCGCGATCGCCCGGAGGCCATCGATATCGGGGCGATAGGCATGCGCGGCGGCCATGCTGCGGGACGCGCTCCTATCAAGCGGAATAACGGGCACGCCAATCGTGGACAGGGCCGGTAGCGCTTGTTGGTCGTTTGTCGATGACATGATCGGCTTGGGTATACACCAGCCCCGAGCTTAAATCAGGGTGCCTTCCGATATATGTACGGTAGCCGACGCTGATTCGTAGCAACCGTCAAGGCACGATCTGTCGACCAGGGCTCAGCGGCCAACGCCGGTGGCCGTCCCAATAGCGGTCGCCGTGCCAGATCGCCGTCAATCGGTGCTGCGGGCGTGCGGCAGAGGGCTGGCGCGATGGCGATTAACTTGCGGCCCTGTGCTCAAAATCAGGTGACGCCTTGCGTCAACAGTCACGCCAGCTGCGCTTGCTATCCCATGTCGCGCCGGATCGGCGTCGTTTCACGACACATCTTGCCGCTTCGTCGCAAATGGATGGCAGTGAAAGAGTCGAGCCGCGAATATGTGCATCACACCAGCTAACTGGCTTGTTTCCAAGACTCACAAGAGGGTTGTCGGGGCTCGCAGGGCCGTCCGGCGAGCTGATCCCCCGAAGGAATAGAGATGAAACCGAAGCTCATCGTGGCTATGCTCGTCGCAGCAATGCAAATTCAAGGAGCGCACGCCCAGAACAGTGTTGGTAACTTTTGGACTGGGGGCGCCAAGGTGCAATCAGTCGAACACGATGGCAAAGGGCAAATCGTCCCGAAGCCTGACAGGGTCGCAATTCACGACTTCGCAGTGAGCATCGATGCCGTCACGCTCGATCAGTCTATCGCCGGCCGCTTGCGCAGGAACAGGCTGTTGAAACATGGGAAAGATGCAGACTCGACCCCCGAAGTGCTGGTTCAGCACGTTCAAGCTGCGTTTTCCAAGGCACTGACCGATCAGCTGGAAAAAGACCACATAGCGACAGCAACGGCCAGCGATGCTGAGGCTGAACGCGAGAGGGCGAGCCTCGTGGTAGACGGCGAATTTACAGCGATTGACGAGGGCAGCAAGAGCGAGCGGGTGATGATTGGCCTCGGCAGCGGAGCGAGCGACCTCAAGGCCCACGTTACGGTGTCGTCGGTGACAGCGGGACGCTCGACAGTCGTGCTGACGTTTGATCTGGATTCGACGAGCGGGAAAAAGCCTGGCGCGATCGCTTCCCTGGGTACCAGTTCACTAGCGGTAGGCGCGGCGGAGAAGGCGGTGGGGGACGGGAAGTCAACGGTGGACGCCGATGCAACCCGCATGGCGAAACTGGTCGCGAAGCAAATCGAAAGCTTGATGGGTGACCAGCCGGGTCCTGCAGGTCCATCCGCTCAGGTGGCTGCAATCGCAGCGGCCGGACGCTCTGCGAGCTGACCTCGTCGCGCTACTCGCCGGGTGCAGCAATCGGACGCTGTCCGGCCGATTCCAGTCACACGATTATTGGCAATCGAGCCGGGAGCGCACTCCGGTAGACTTCAGTTCTTGCCAACTTCGCGGCGACGACATGGACACTCAGTTGTTGATCATTTGCGGGCTCACATTCGTAATCCATGTGATCGCAACGCTTGCGTATGCCGTGCGGATTGCTGGTGTACGCACTCGCCGTATCGCTGTTTCATTTTCTCTATTCGGGATCATCGCCCTGGTTTCGCGGACGGCGAATTCCTTTCAGGGGCCATTCATAGCGAAGCGCGTTGAGCTCGATATCGAGCATCACATGGGACATGGTCTGCTCGGAGACTTTCGGCTTTTCCTGCTGACCGCCACAGTAGCGAGCATCGTCGGCGCATTTCTAATCCCTACGTTTCAGCGTTATTTCAGCCGCGCTGTCGAGCACTTTCAAGCGAATCGTTCGCTTCCGCGCCTGCTGCTGCATATCTTCAGTCGTGGCGGCGTCAACTACATTTGGGTCGGAGCGCGGCTACCTTCCCCGCATAACGTCACCCAACTGACCACTGGCGTTGGCGTTTCCCGGAAGGTCATAGGACTGAACGTTATTGCAATGTCGATCTGGACAGTCGGCGTTTTCGCATCACTCTATGCTGGATACCTGAAGCCTGATTTGCGAGTTACCTGCGCGAATCTATCGTCAGTTATTAATGGCTTCGCGACCGTGGTCCTGGCGGTGGTTATCGACCCGCAAGTCTCAGTGATGACGGACGACGTAATCGAAGGCCGGATCTCGGAAAACAGCTTCCGGCGTGCAATTACGACACTCGCGGGAGCGCGCGTTCTTGGCACATTGTGCGCACAGGCTGTGCTGGTTCCAGCGGCACTCCTGATTGTTCGAATAGCCGAACTTATTTAGCGCAGCAGGCGATTCAAGGAGCCCGCGAATGTCGGCTCCGCATTACACCGTGCCAAACTTGTCGGGCGGAGGACGGCCAACTACGGACGGTCGACAGCGGTCATTTGATGATTGACAATCAACTGCAGACAACCGTGCGGTCGGCCAACGTTATCGGCATCTCCCCTAACTTGTCGATCAGACCTCGCCGTGAAATAACTCCGCCCAGATACAAAGCGAGCGAAAGCCCTTGTCCAGCGGTGGCATAGCAGTCCGTTTTAAACGAAAATCTGAAACAGTTGGCTTGACGGGGGCGAACCATGAGCACGAAAAACTTCACACATCGCGAGTTTGAGGTTTTATCGCTTTTAACCGCCCTTAAATTGTAGTGACCAGCTGATCAGCTCACGAAGTCATTCGTTGCATTATTTGATTTCAAATATCGGGTGATTTTATGAAAAGATCAATAAAAATCAGCTTTGCTGTCTCGTGCATTATTCTAATTGCAACATTTTTCTTGTGGTTTAAAGTTCTCGGATACGCGGGGCTGAATGCCACGTTCGCATGCCTGATGATAATGGTGGCTGGCATGGTTGTTCAATTTTATTTTCAGCTGAAAAATAAAAACCCGGCTGGAATGAGAAAAAGCAGATTAAGCACGCATCCCAGAAACTTATCGATATTAATCGGCGAAATTGCAGGGTTGGTGATTTTTATTGTTCACGCGCATCACAATTGATCAACCGGGAAGACGTGAGCCGAAACGCATCGGGCAGCACGTGCTGCAAATTGACCTTCAATCAACTTACCAAGATCGTACACAGCAGTTTAATGTGGTTTATTGATTTTCCGGAATAACGGCTCATTTCAAACAATCCTGGCAGGAGGTGGCGGAATAATGGGAGCCAATCTTGGAATTAATTCAATCGCATTGAAAAATGGCCCTGTTTTTGTGAAAATTGCAATTGTGATTTACTGGGTTGCCTCTTTGCAGTATCTTTGCGTTACGATAGGCGGGATTTTTATTATGAGTGAGCCAATTTCCAAACCTGCTATTCCATTCGGCGCAATAATCGGGGTTGCGGAAATCTTGATTACGTTCGGCGCTTTGAAATTATTTTTGGCTTTTAAGTTATTAAAACGCAAAAATTGGGCAAGAATCGTGGTGGTGATCGTGTCAGCACTGTTGGCAGCATTTCTTATACAGGGCGCAATAAACGTGACAATGGCTACCCAACACGTTTTTTTCGATATATTAAAACATAACTATGGGCTCTTTGCGGAAATAGTGGCTGCTTCGCTGTTACTACTACCCCAAAGCAGGGGCTGGTTCGAACCCAAGGGAACGAGTGCCTGATGGTCTGTCAAAGTTAATATTAACCTTGAACTAATAGCTTGTGCGGCCCTCAATTTAGAGAACCAGCCGGTCTTATCCGACGATGTAATCGCCAGACTCCCCCATCATGTCTCTGACGATTAATCAACCCGGCACCAACGACCAGAATCCGGGCACACATCGGCCCGTGTGCCGTTCAGCCAGACTCCCTCTGGGTCCGATTGCAACGAGGTTGAAGGCTCGATGTCGAAGGCAACCTTGAGGGCGTGCCCAACATGGGCATCTTCGATAGGAAGCTCCCAGGTCAGAAATATCTGGATGTAATCCTGGTCCGGCGCGAAGTCGGCCGCGTTAAAACCGCTGCTGCTGCGTTGAATTACGCCATGAGGCTGGCCAGTATCAAATATCACAGCCGTTCCCCGGGTTAACGGAATGCGATGGCCCGTAGAGGGAAAATGCAAGTCCAGACCCCTGTCCTCGCTCAGGAAGAGATTGCAAAAGGCGGCACCGCCATATTGCGCACCGTCATGGTGGTACCTCGCGCCGCGGCAGGCCATGAGAGCGACGTCACTGGAGGCGAGCACCCCAGGCAGTCCAAGCGCGCACGTCCAATCGGACACTGCCTGCACGCAGCGCGTGTAGTCGGGCCAGCGCGCCCGCGCTCGCGCCAAAGGCATTGCCTCGACGTCCCCGGGCTCCAGGACCAGACGCGACGATATCTCTCTTTCCCAATCTGCGAGCAGACGTGCAGGGGGCACGGCCACGTCAATCGTGCCTGATAGCACGATGTCACTCACGCGGCGACTGCGGATGATGTCGCCACTCCAGAAAAAGGAAGTCAGCATGTCTCGCACTCGATGCTGTTGAGGAGGGGAATCATCTGGATCATTGTAACGATTTCAGGCGATCACTTCGGGCGCAAATCGGTAAACGCGGTCGTTGAATACGATGAGGATGACAACCAGGATTGCGGTCGCGCTAGCCTCGACAACGGGGCCGCGTTCATCGCCAAGCTTAAAGCAATCTGTTGATGATGCTAAGAAAAACGAAGCTACCTGAACAGGCCAGGATCAACGCTATAAAGAAGGTAGGGCGCCAGATGCTGACGCTTTGATACCCCCTTAGGCTTGAGATGGTTGTCCAGTATTCGATCGTGCCCAGTAACATCGACACTGTGCCCATCCCAGTGAGGAACAGGCCGACAATGCGAGGACTGTTTGGGTGAGCCAGATGGACACCGGCATCGGTAAAGCCCTGAAGCACCTTGTAGATCGTAAAGCCGAAACTGATCATCGATAGCGCGGTGCGAATCCACGCCATCAACGTGCGGTCGGCGGCCATTAATGTGCGTGTTGCCGCAAGGTCGGTGCGATCTCCTGCTAACTGGTCCGACGTTCGCGCAGGTGACTGAGCCACGTCATTCTCCGGATGTGTTTGATCGCCCGGCAATGCAATGTGAAATCCCGGGGCTACCACATGGCCCGCGCTGTACGTAATGAGCCTGACGCACACACTGCGGGATCACTCCAGCAACCTCCATTCGAAGGTCGGACTGATACCAACGAATCGACGCGCTTCGCGCATCAACCTCAATCTAGTTCACGGTAACTACGATTGCGAGCATTTCTCCCCCTCGTATTGCAACGTGGACGCATTGTCGTCAATGAGTGTGACGGGAATCCCGGGGGGCCCGATTTCCCCGCGAGCCCGTATGTAAAAGGACATTTAAAACGATTGATCTGCGACGTTTAACCGATGCTTTGCGGTCGAAAAAGACGTCCAAAAACGCTTGACGCGCCAACCGGCGGGTCCGCTTAGCGCGTCTAAGTTGTGAATGAGGCAAATTACGTTTGCATTCTCGAAACAGCCTTACTTAAATGTAAATCACGTTTGGATTTCGAGGGGTACTCGTCGCGAAATATGGGCGCCATCGGCAGCGAGCACGCTCGCCGTTATGAGTCCCACGCCAGGTATCGTAAGCAGTCGCCCCACGACGACGCTATAGGGGTAAGAGGCAATGAAATTGCCCGTCGGGGCAAGCAAAGTAGAGCGATGATCAAGCTCTGCGCCTGGTGTAACTGTCGACACTGGCTGCCTTGATGGGCAACGTGCTTTGCTTACAACAGAAATGCCGAACGTCGTCTCGGAACATTGATATGAACAAAGTAATATCAGAGCCGCAGAACCTCAGTCATGACTATCCGTCACCGCCCGGAATGGCGTGGATCCCCGGAGGGCCATTCCTGATGGGTTCCAACGACCACTATCCTGAGGAGGCGCCCGCGCATCGGGCGAGCGTGAAGGGATTCTGGATCGATCGGTACACGGTGACGAACGCAGATTTCCAGCGCTTTGTTGACGCCACGGGCCACGTGTCGTTGGCTGAGCGGCCAGCGAACCCAGCCGACTATCCGGGAGCCAAACCGGAGATGCTCGCCCCTGCGTCCGTCACTTTCGCAAAAGCGGCACGCCGCGTTTCACTTAAAGACCACTACAACTGGTGGGTCTATACACCTGGCGCCGACTGGCGGCACCCGCGTGGCCCAACAAGCTCGCTCGAAGGGCTTGAGAATCACCCCGTGGTCCACGTCGCATTCGAGGACGTGCAGGCGTATGCAAAGTGGGCCGGCAAGGAAATACCGACTGAAGCGGAATGGGAATTTGCGGCCCGCGGCGGCCTCGACGGTGCAGAGTACGTATTGGGCGACGAACTCATGCCAGATGGAAAGTCCGTGATGAACACCTGGCAGGGCGAGTTTCCGTGGCAGAACCTGCTGGAGGATGGCTACGAATGGACCGCGCCGGTCGGCTCCTTTCCGCCGAACGGTTACGGCCTCTACGACATGACAGGCAACGTCTGGGAATGGACTGTCGACTGGTACCAGGATCATGGCAAAAGCAGCAGCAGGCCCTGCTGCACGGTCGATAGCCCGCGCGGTGGAACGGCTGAGGGCAGCGTCGATCCCCGTCTCGCCGGGATAAAGATTCCGCGCAAGGTCATGAAGGGCGGCTCATTCCTGTGCGCGCCAAACTATTGCCGTCGCTACCGCCCGGCCGCGCGTATGCCTCAGCCAATCGACACATCGATCTGTCACCTGGGCTTTCGCTGCATCCGGCGAGGTGAGCGGCCCATCTCCGATCAGACTGTGTGACGTCAACTGCACAGGGTGATGTTGAGGGCCCGCCCTGTCTCAAGTTCAACCCAGCCCTCCATCAACCGGAGCGAGCACATGGCAAAGAAGAAGCAACCTAATATCCTGATACTTTGGGGCGACGACATCGGTCAGTCGAATCTGAGCATCTTCTCCAAGGGGATGATGGGATACCGGACTCCGAACATCGATCGCATCGCGGAAGAAGGCGTGCTGTTCACCGACTATTACGGTGAGCAAAGTTGCACGGCGGGGCGGGCGTCCTTCATTACCGGACAATGTGGGCTACGCACGGGGCTCACCAAGGTGGGACTCCCAGGCGCGCCGTTGGGAATGAGCGCTGAAGATCCGAACATCCCGGAGTTGCTGAAACCGCTGGGCTACGTTACGGGTCAATTCGGCAAGAATCACTTCGGTGACCGCGACGAGCATCTGCCGACCATGCACGGTTTCGACGAATTTTTTGGCAATCTCTATCACCTCAATGCGGAAGAGGAGCCCGAGCTTGCCGATTATCCCGACCCGAAAGAGTTTCCGGATTTTCACAAGAAATACGGTCCGCGCGGCGTGCTGCATTGCTGGTCCGATGGCAAAGGCGGACAGAAGATCGATAACACCGGCCCGCTCACCAAAGAGCGGATGAAGACGATCGACACTGAGTTTCTAAAATCAGCGAAGGAATTCATCGGCAAGGCGCACGCGGATGACAAGCCCTTCTTCCTGTGGTTCAACACCTCGCACATGCACTTTCGCACGCATATCGAGGACCGCATTCGCGGTCAGGCCGGGCGCTGGCAATCGGAGTATCACGATTGCATGATCGAGCACGACAAGCACATCGGCGAGATGCTGACTTTGCTCGACGATCTCGGCATTGCCGATAACACGCTGGTCATGTACAGCACCGACAACGGTCCTCACATGAATTCGTGGCCGGACGCCGGTATGACGCCGTTTCGCAATGAGAAAAACTCGATGTGGGAGGGCGCATACCGCGTGCCCGCGATGGCGCGCTGGCCGGGCGTAATTAAACCCGGCACGATCTGCAACGATATTGTGAGCCACCTTGACTGGTTGCCCACCATCGTCGATGCCGCCGGCGATCCGGACGTCAAGGAAAAACTCCTGAAAGGACACGAGGCGAACGGTAAGAAGTTCAAAGTCCACCTTGACGGTTTCAGCCTCGTCCCCTATTTGAGCGGCAAAGCACCGCACCATGTCAGAAAGGGCTTCTTCTACTTCACTGACGACGGCGATCTCGCGTGTTTGCGCTTTGATAACTGGAAGGTCGCGTTCATGGAGCAACGCTGCACCGGAACCTTGCAGATCTGGGCCGAGCCGATGGTGACACTGCGCGTCCCCAAGATATTTAATCTGCGAACCGATCCCTACGAACGCGCCGATATTACGTCTAACACCTACTACGACTGGCTCCTGGACCACGTCTTTATCCTGGTGCCCGCGCAAGCTGGCGTCGCCGAGTTTCTCCAAACCTTCAAGGAGTTCCCACCACGCCAGAAGGCAGCAAGCTTCGGCGTCGATCAGGTGATGGAGAAAATGACCGCCGCGGCCGCGGGCGGCGATTGACGGCGGTTATCCCGCTGTGGCACATGAGGGCGGTCAAGCACTGACAGAATGAACGAACTCAGTCCTTGCCTTGACCGCCTGCTCAACGCTAGTTCACGAACCCAATATCTAAAAAGCAAGACGTCGTATTTGATGGACGCCACTTCGCTACGCGTGCCTGGACCCGGACCGTCGCTTGTGGCGTTTCGTCCTGAAGAACGAATGCTGGATTGTCGCTTCAGCGCACGCGGATGAGTTTTTCGGGCATTCGGGAAAACGCATGACGCTGGTTTATTGGATGCGGCTGATTCTTCTCGCCGTTTCGGGGAAATCAACGGCGCAAGCTGAGAGGATGCGGTAACTCAATGGACTTGAAGCATCTCACGCTACTCGGACTTCAGATCGCGGTCCTCGGCACCGTGTTCGGCTTTGGGATGAGCACAACCATTGCCGACCTGCTGTACGTCGTGCGTCGACCGGGACTACTGATTCGTTCGCTGCTATCCGTGCTGGTCATCATGCCGATTCTCGCCGTCGCGCTGGTTGAGTTTCTCAATCTCAGGATCGAGGTCGAGGCCGCGCTGATCTGCCTGGCGATTTCGCCAGTACCCCCGCTATTGCCGAAAAAGCAAGGTAAAGCGGGCGGCCTGCAGTCGTTCGGATTGGGACTGATGATCATCCTGATGTTGGCCGCGATTCCCGCGATTCCACTCTCTCTTCGCCTTCTGGAAATTGTCTTTGCTCGTCCGTTTGTGGTCGGCACAGGCACCATTGCTCGCGCCGTGTTGCTGATGGCCCTGCTCCCGTTGGCTGTGGGGTTGCTAGTTCGCGCGGTGTTTCCACAAATCGCCATGTGGCTAAAAAAGCCATTGGCCGTTGCGGCGAATGGCCTGCTTTTGCTTGGGGCATTGCTGCTGCTCGCCGGAAGCCTGACCACGATCTGGTCAGCCACTGGCCAACGCGCCGTGGTTGCGATATTCAGCTTCGTCATTCTGGGTTTGCTGATAGGCCATCTGATGGGTGGCCCGGAGACGGAAAACCGTGCAGTGGTTGCGTTAAGCACCGCCTGCCGTCATCCGGCAATTGCGCTGGCTGTCGCCACAATCAACTTTCCCGATACACAGATTATTGGTGTCATCCTCCTGTATCTGATTACGAGTGCCATTGTCTGCATACCCTATGTTGCCTGGCAGCGAAGTCGAATATTAGCTACACGTCCCGAGTGATTTCCGTTGTACAGAACCACTACCCATCACGTGTCGCTCAACCTGGGAGGTGCCGGAAGATGGGCAGTGACATCGAGGCGCTCCTTGCGGCACTTGTCCTTGCAGGTGTATTTGTCGTTGGCAACCTGTCCCGATCGGCGACGACGACGGAGCGGTTATGGGCGAGCCGCCGCTACGTCTCCGCAGCAGCGGGAATTTCGGTCGCCTATGTTTTCATCGACGTTCTACCAGAACTCGAAGCCCAACGCCGCATCGTGGTTCAGTCAACCGGCGGCGCTGATCTTTTGTTCGCTGAGCAGCGCATCTATCTGCTGGCGTTAGCCTCGTTTGTTGTGTTCTATGGACTCGAACACATGGTACTTGTCACGCGAGAGCGAGTGTCCGTGAACATAGCGGGCAAGGCGGACGCAGCTTACATAACACAGCTCACGGGCTACATCGCGTATAGCGCGTTGATAGGCTACTTGCTGGTTGAGCGCGCGGATCGGGGAACGTTGCCGCTTGCGATTTACACCTTCGCGATGGCAGTCCACTTTCTTGTTGTTGATCACGCACTCTATGAGGAACATAAGGACA
This sequence comes from Paraburkholderia sp., assembly GCF_049581445.1. Classification (GTDB taxonomy): domain Bacteria; phylum Pseudomonadota; class Gammaproteobacteria; order Burkholderiales; family Burkholderiaceae; genus Paraburkholderia. The sequence continues at coordinate 17,789 of NZ_JBAURZ010000113.1, forward strand.
GGTATGCACCGCGCGGGCGATGGCTGCTTGCAGTGAGCATCGTCGGCGGGTGGTTCATCGCGACCGAAATGCCAATCTCGGAACTGCAGATAGCGCGACTCTTCGCCGTCCTTGCTGGCGGTGTTGTTATCACGAGCTTACGCGCTGAACTGCCCGACGACCGGGATGGCCGTTTCTGGCCGTTCTGTCTGAGTGCTCTGAGCTTCGCCGGCGTTCTGATGTTCGCGTGAAGCCGCATCTCAACCACTGCGAGGAATGAATCGGATTCGTTCAGGCCTCGTATGCGAAATGCATGAGGCGGCACGCGATCACAAGTTGTCATGGGTCGACGCGTCTAAATTGCTGACCCTTCCACATCGCTCGCGACGTCGACGTTGAAATTCGATTGGACGTATAACGCCTTCGAAAAGGACGGCGAGAAAGCGCTTACCCGTTTCGGCAAGCCGGTGAGCGACAAACCCATCTGAACTGGACGCGTTATCCCAAGGGTCGAACAGTTCGCGCTCGGTTAATGCCGGCTCAGCTGAATTCAATAGTCGTACACGTGCTCTGTCGTTAGTCCCATCTCTGGCGCATTAGCCAGAAACGTCGATAGATCGTCCACCGGCATGAGAAATGCCACGCGTTTGCTGTCCGCAGGTGTTGTCAGTTTCTGTTCGAACAACACCTGCCGCCCACCAGCGGGCAAACGCGCATCATTTTTCATCCACACGGAAACCAGAATGACAGACGCGTTGCCCGCGATGTCGTCTATATGGACGCCCTGCAGCGCAAGCGACGTCGAGGCAATCCGAAAGTTGAAATAGCGCGGCAATGACAGCAACGCGCGCCCGTTGGGCAATCGCTCCATCATGGTCACCCCATGGGGCGCTCTGCAGCCGTCGGGCAAATGATCGACGACGTCGGTTGTCATTAGCGCCGGCGTGTACGTGGCGCGGGTTGCCTTTGCGATGAGCTGGGCGTAGATGGCCTTGATCGCGTATTCCGTCGTCAGCGCGTAGCGGCGTTCCCATTTGCGCACAACGCCAGGCCCCCACAGCGGCACGTCCGTCCAGAGCTGCTTCAATCGCACCGTGAAATCGAACAGATACCACGGCTCCTGACGAATGAAGTCGACGTACTCTTGCGCGGTCTTGGCACCGAAGCGGTCTTCGTCGGTGAGTTGTTGTCCGCCGAGAAGCCAGCTTGCGCGGCCGAGTGTGTTCTCATACATCGCACGCAACACATACTCGACGGTCGTGCTGGATGCAATGACGATAATCATCACGTGATAGCCGGGATTTAGCGGGTAGCGCCTGCGAATCTGCTCTTCGGTGAAGGCCTTGTAGCTCGACCAGAGTTGCGCCGTCTGCTCTATGAACGGAAATGCATGCGAAGGCTCGTCTTGCACGATACGCGCGTATTCCGCCGGACTATGTACCAGATACCATTCGGGAAACGTGAGCAGTGTCTGTTCGGCGCCACGTCGCGCGTCCGGGGGACTGCACTTCCGGTATCCGTGCCAGCGGCAACGATCGAAGCCGAAGCGCCAATCGTGATCAACAGCGCAAGCAAAGCACGCAACAACGCCGGCGTCATGTCGGCTCTCCGCTGCGTACGAACGCGAGCAGCATGTTATCCGACGGATCACCTTGCTGGAGCAGTCGTAGTCCCGTGTGAGGGAACCCTGTGGCCGCGATGCGCTCGATCCAGTCGTCGACGCTGCCGAAATGGCGCAGTTCCTTCTGGTTCGTTTCCCACGATTCACCAAGCCCGGCATTGAAGACAACATGCGCGAGGGATACAAACGCATCCATCTGGGACGTTTTCACGTCGTGATCGCGCACGATGAAGTAACCTCCCGGGCGTGTGATCTTCGCGATCGATTCGAGAAACGGTGTGAGCTTCGATGGCGTCATGTGATGCAGCCCGATAAAGCAACTCACGAGGTCCGCGCTCTGGGGCAGCAGGGAGATTGGTAAGTAATCCTGAAGTGATGCGAAGCTGCCGATCTTGCTGAGTTGTCCGCGCTCGACGATGTCGACAGGACTCGTCCCTGCTGGTACATCGTGCGAGTGCATGGCGCACCGAAATATTGACGACGTTTACGCTGTGGCGCGCCAGCACCGTGCCCATCGCTTTCGCGAACTCGCTGACGGCGGCGACAGGTACAAAGTACTCCTGCAACACGTACGAGAAATTGAGGGCATCTTATTGTGTGATCCCGTTTTTTATAATCGGCTTCGTGATCAGGTGAACGCTCGCCTTAGTTCTACGAATGAATCGGCGTGTCCTTCCCGAAGCTTCATTTGGCATGACTACTCGAAATCCGACTATCCGATGATCAGGAGCGGTCCAAGGGAGTTTCCCATGCATCGCGAATAGTGACCAACGGCTTGACGCAGTACGAGTCTCTGTAATTTCTTGCGAAATTACAGTCATGTCTTCAGAAACTCAAGCTTTTGTTGCAAACCACCGATAGATTGTCGAAAAAGTAGAAGTCCGGTGCGGTAATCAAACGAGCCTCACCGCATTCTGCTGGATTTGCCTGCTTCTGGAACACCCAGAACCGCGCATCGGCCTGGGTGTCGAGCCAAAAACTCCTGTTTCCGGTCGAACTTGATTCACTCTGCCATAAGCGATACTCTTAAATGGTTCGTGATCGTCGAATGCTAGCCAACCCGGAGATAACCGTTTCGTGAAGCGAGCGTGGGCTTTCTCCTGCATCCTCACCTTGAGCGCGATCCTCGGCGGATGCGGCAAGGACGGATCGCCAAAAGCTACTCAGGATACGGGCGCATCCGCGAGTCCGGCGCCGGTTCAGCTCGCGAGCGACACGCCCGCTGCATCGGGCGCGCTGGCCGCCGTCACTAAGGCGAAGTTGCCAGGGGAAGCAGCCGACACATTGCGTCTGATCAAAGCGGGCGGCCCTTTCCCTTTTGGCGAGGACGGTGTCCTGTTCCGCAACAGCGCGGCATTGCTACCGCAGCATCCGCGCGGCTATTACCACGCATACACAGTTCGCACGCCTGGCTCGGCGGATCGCGGGCAGCGCCGCATCGTATGTGGTGGGCCGCGCAGGCAGACAAGTGAGTGTTACTACACCGACGATTACTACGCCAGTTTCAAGCGCATTGCAGAATGACTTGAGTCGGTTAAAAGCGCCCCGGGCCTTCCGTCTTCTGCCGCCTATTCCCATGAAAAAAACCTCATGAACTGGCTGGCCGATATCGTTCTGGTTTTGCACGCACTGGTCGTACTGTTCATCCTGGGCGGATTGATTGCGATCTGGGCAGGTGCATGGTTCAAACGCGACTGGATCCGCAACCGCATGTTCCGGCTCGTGCATCTCGTAGCGATAGGCGTCGTCGCGATTCTCGCTGTTTCTGACATACCGTGCCCGCTGACGGTCCTGGAGGACTGGCTTCGTACCGGACGCGTCGGCCCCCAAGGCTTTGTGCAGCGTTGGGTAAGCTACTGGCTCTACTACAATTTGCCCAGTTGGGTGTTCGCGACGGCCTACGCAGCGTTCCTGTTGATCGTGACGGTCACGTGGTTTGGTATCCCTCCGCGTTCGTGACGGGATCACATATCGCCCACGAGGCAAAAACCCAGTGGCACGCAACTCCATTGCATACACTCAGATTGCGCGCAGGGCTTTCGAGTTATGCCATCGCAATGGCCTCCGCGATTTCACTTGCGCGTCTGAATCCCGTCTCGTTTCAATCGTAAGGGGAATCGTCATGGCGACTTATGTGGTTCTTTCCCAATTCACGGACCAGGGCATCCGTAACATCAAAAACAGCCCGCAGCGGGCCAGTCAAGCGGCGGAGTTAGCCAAGTCCTTTGGCTGTGAAATGAAAGAGATCTACTGGACGTTGGGCGAATATGACATCGTCACAGTCATCGAAGCACCCGATGAGCAAAGCTTCATGTCATTCGGCTATGCGCTCTGCTCTGCAGGCAACATCCGTACACAAACACTGCGCGCGTTTACGAAAGATGAATGCGCCTCGATTATCGGCAAACTCCCATAACACATGCCACGCATCCGCAAGCGAACCACAGGAGGATGGCAATGAAATATATGATTAGCTGGTTCGAACGCCCACAGGGTTCGCCTGCAGAATACGAGAATGCCCAGAAGCGAATCCGTAGCTCGGAGTTAGCACATCCATGACGAGGGCGGCGATCGGGTTAAAAGGCCCGGAAACAGATCCAACGAAACATATGGTGGCGTCGGCCGCGACAAGGGCATTGATCATGTCAAGCGAGTGGAAGCGCCGCGTCAGGCTGTTTATCCAGCGTTTCTGGCAGCCGACCAGCGCGTGCATGACCTGCATGCCGGGGAGCTGGGGCAATATCATGAGCCTTGTCCACTGGACGATCGCATGCCGGACAGGTCTGCTCACTGGACTCCTTGCCGTACTTCTGACTTTCACACCTGCGGCGAAACTCTACGGAAATCGATACGGCAATGCGCTGATCGTCGGCATCCTGACTACTTTAGGCGACGCCTACTCGCACAAGAGTCACTATCGCATCCCCTATGTCGAACACGTCGTGACGGGTGTCATTTCAGGTCTCTTGACGCTGGCTGCCTCATATCTCTTCGAAGACCGCGCGCGTCGCATTCGAGATGCATGGGCGCGGGTTTTCGGATAGCTTATCCGTTGACTTTCCGAACCTTCTCAATCGAAACGAACGAGGCTTGCGAGTTTGGTTAGGCATCGTCTAACTTCCGCCGTTCGACATTGTGCCGGCTGGTCGCACGAACGGGTTTGGTCCAGATAAGAGCACGGGGCACGGGGGTTGCTGCATTCATGATCAAGCAGGCGGACACCGTCTGCGTCTACATTCCAGTTCAATCAAGGAGGGACGGATCATGAATAAGGCAACCAGCATGTTAATCGCGGCTGTCGCCGCACTCACGCTGTCGGGCGGGGCTTATGCACAGGCGGCCGGAGGCTCGAACGGCAGCGGTTCGTCTGGAAGCACGGCTAGCCCGTCGAACCAGGTTAACGGTACAACGAGCGGCTACGGCACGCCAGGCACCACCAACTCGGATAGCGGCATGGCCGCGAAGGCGCCGAACTCGGGCCTGCCAAGTGGCAATACTTCGACGCCTGGCACCAGCGCTCCCAAGACCAACAACACACTAGCGACCCCGAGCACAGTGTCGCCGGCCGCCGGCCAATAACGACAGTAAGGATGACAACTAGCCGCGAATAAGTACAAGCGTAAAGCGAACAACGCTTTAGTCGGACAGGGCGCGAGAGTAGTTGCGATCGGCGCTCAGTTTCGCGGCTAGCAGGCGCTAGTTAATACGGCCGACCTACCCGGTCCGAGTAAGAAAGACCGCTGTCCTCGCGGACTTATACCCGAAAGGTACAAAGTTGAGAGGTCAGTCCGCTGATTACGAGGGCAGTACAGGCTTACCTGTGCATTGACGATGTATGTATCGATACGTCGCAACGCGTAGAGACTCAAAAGACCGGTGTCGCCACCGGTCTTTTTTCGTCCGAGTTAGAACTCGTCGGGCGAGCCAGACTAAGAGCAAACGACTCCGTCCGAACCCACTCTCTCTTATCTTGGTAAGGGCAGCCGATTCGATTCCTTGATAGTTTGCATGATCAGTGCGCTACGGACTTCGCGTACATGCGGCAGCCCTGCTATCACCTTGCGCATGAACAGCGCAAACGAATCCAGATCGCGCTCTACAACCCGCAGCAAATAGTCTTCCTGACCGGACAGGATGTGGCAGGACAGCACCTGTTCGATTGGCTCTACGGCGCGTTCGAACTCCAACGTCTGCCGCTCGTGATGCGAGGTGAGCTTGACGAACAGGAATGAGTCGATGCCGAAGCCTAGTGCCCGGCGGTTCAGATCCATGTGGTAGCCCGCAATCAGGCCTGTCTCCTCCAGACGCTTGACCCGACGCCAGCAGGGCGATACCGAACTGTTGGTCTTCTCCGCCAGCGTCGCCATGGATATCCGCGGATCGTCCTGTAGGCACGCAAGTATCGATCGATCGAGTGGTGAAAGGGTAGGCGGGTTCATCGAAGGCTCCTCGCACAGATTGAATTGCCTCTTCTCGCAGAGGCGGTATGTTTCTACATTTTAGTATGCCAAACAGGCAAAACATACCAGTTATCGTACGTTAAGCGATCGATTTGGGTAAATAACTTCACTTCTGTTTCGGCACAATGTCTGCACGCCGCCCAATGATTCAAATGAGGCGCCCCGTGAAAGCCGGCAGATGAAGTCAGCAGAAAGACTGGAATCCTGGCCCGCCACATTCGAACGAAGGCCGGTGTGGGTCAACAGTCCGATGCAATCCGAGTCAATAGAGATGGAGAGGAGACGATGCAGGATACTCAATTGAAGCGCGTGCTCAGTCCGCGCCAAGTCAGATTCATTGCGCTGGGTGCAGCGATCGGCGTGGGCCTGTTCCTGGGCTCCGCCAGCGCGATCAAGCTTGCCGGCCCCTCGGTGCTGATCGCGTATCTGTTTGCGGGCGGCATTATTTTCCTGATCATGCGTGCACTCGGTGAACTGGCCGTCGACAACCCAGTTTCAGGATCTTTCAGTACCTATGCTTCGCGGTGTCTCGGGCCGTTTGCGGGTTTCCTGACCGGCTGGAACTACTGGATCATGAACATCGGCGTCGGAATTGCTGAGATCACGGCGGTGGGGCTCTACATGAAGCTCTGGTTTCCCGATGTGCCTCAATGGATCTGGGCACTGGCCGCTGTGGGCATGATCGGCGCCCTCAACCTGATCACAGTCAAGTTGTATGGCGAACTCGAATTCCGGTTCGCTTTGGTCAAGGTCGCCACCATGGTGCTGCTGATCGCGGGAGGGACGGCCATGATCGTCACGGGGTGGGGCAACGGTGGCCACCCGATCAGCGTATCGAGCCTGTGGGCGCATGGGGGGTGGTTTCCGCATGGCGTCTCGGGCTTGCTCATGTCACTGCTGATTTCCGCCAACGGAGTGCCGGTGCGCGGTGCATTGCTTTCACTGGCATGCCTACTCGTCGGCGTGCTCTTGAACTATCTCGCACCTGAGTCGGTCTTCGGCTGGCTAATGGCGCTCCTGTCGTTCACCGCGATCTGGACCTGGGCGACCGTGCTCGTGACCCACTATCGTTTCCGGGTGCTGCGCAAGCAGCGCAATCAGCCCGCAGCTGCATCTCCGATGCTTGTGTGGCCGTTGAGTTCGTGGATCGCGCTGTTATTCCTGGCGTTTCTGATCTGCACTATGGCGGCCGATGGGCAAAGCCGCGTCTCCCTCTTCGCGGGCCTCGCCTGGATCGCATTTCTCGGTGTCATCTACAAGGCTACCGGTCTCGGGGCTTCACGCCTGCCTGTAGAAGACGCTCGAAGCCAGGCGTAAACCAATCGCGTCTGTGTGGCGCATATCTGCAGATTCAATCATGAAAGTAGACGTCATCGTATTAGGTGCAGGGATCGTGGGCGTGTGCACTGCGATTCATTTGCAGGATCGTGGCCAGCGTGTCGTGCTGGTCGATCGGCGCGAGCCGGGTGAAGAAACGAGTTTCGGCAATGCCGGTTTGATTCAGAGTGCGTCGATTGTTCCCTATGGTTTTCCGCGCGACCTTGGCACCGTGCTGCGCTATGCACGCAACGAGTCGACGAGCCTGCGCTATGACGCCAGGTCGCTGCTGTCGTTCGTCCCGTGGCTTGCACGCTATTGGTGGGAATCGTCGCCGGGGCGACTTGCGCAGGCGGGACGCGATATGTTGCCGCTGATCAGCACAAGCGTTAGCGAACACGAGCGGCTGATCGAGCGTGCCGGTCTGCAGGATCTTGTTCGGCCCAGCGGCTGGCTAGAGGCGTTTCGCACGCAGTCGATCTTCGACCGTGAGGCGAGCGTTGCTGGCGATCTGGCGCGCAAACATGGTTTGCATCTGCAGATCCTGGATGCTGATGAGTTGCGCGCAGCCGAGCCGAGCCTCGATAACGGCTACGTCGGGGCAATTCACTGGCTCGATCCGAAGACCATCAGCAATCCCGGCGAATTGACCAAAGGCTATGCACGGCTCTTCGTGAACGCGGGCGGCAGATTCGAACGTGGCGACGCGTTGACGCTCGCGCCGCTCGACGGTGGATGGTCCGTCCAGACCAATAGCGGGCCGTGCCGGGCCAGATCCGTCGTGCTTGCGCTCGGACCGTGGTCAGACAAGGTGTTTCGCAGACTCGGCTATCGCATTCCATTGATGCCAAAACGCGGGTATCACATGCACTACGCGCCTCGCGCGACGGAAACATTGAAGGTGCCCGTCATCGATATCGAGGAAGGCTATGCAATGGCGCCGATGGAACGCGGCCTGCGTCTGAGTACCGGTGTTGAGCTCGCGAGACGCGGTAAGTCGCCGACCCCGATTCAGCTCGAGCGCGCGGAGCGCAAGGCACGCCCGATCTTCGGGTTCGGCGAGCGTCTTGATGACACCCCATGGCTAGGCATGCGCCCCTGCACACCCGACATGCGGCCGGTCATCGGCCACGCATCACGTCATGACGGCCTGTGGTTCACGTTCGGGCATAACCACCACGGATTCACGCTTGGCCCGGGCAGCGGCCGTCTGCTGGCGGAAATGATGACAGGCACGACGCCGTTTGTGGATCCGCGACCGTTCCGGCCAGAGCGTTTCCGCTGGTAGCTGACGAGCCAGATTCACTCATGCATGGAGAGATGAACAAGGCGCCCATCTCCAGGAGTACACGTTCAGGCGGCTTGCACCCTGCGTATCCTCGATTGCAAGGTGCGCGCGTCGGCAACAGCGGGTCGATGAGTGATCACAGTTCGTCTATGAGTTCTTTAGTCATTGCTTCCTGTCAGACGAAACAAGACAGGAAGTTAGCACCGAGCGGAAAAAAAGCTAACAGAGCCTATGGGTAATTTCGCAACAGCTTCTTAAACGACAGAGAAAATGGAGAAACGGATGAAGAAACCTCACCTTATGGCATGTTCCGGTGCAACAGCGCTCGCACTCTTCGCGCCTAATGTATTTGCCCAGAGTTCAGTCACGCTGTACGGGATCGTCGATACGACGGTGCGTTACCTCACGAACGCGGACTCTAACAACAACGGCCTGGTCGCAATGGGCGAAGGTGTCGAGACCCCTAGCCGTTGGGGCTTGAAGGGCAGCGAAGATCTGGGCGGCGGCCTGTCGGCAGTCTTCAGGCTTGAGAACCAGTTCCAGCTGTGGTCGGGCAAGCTCGACAACACCTCCAACCAGTTGTTCCAGCGTCAGGCTTACGTCGGACTGTCGAGCAACCAGTATGGGACGCTGACCCTCGGTCGCCAGATGACGCCGTTCTTCGACATGATGGGCGGCAGCTTCGACCCATTGACGGTTGCCGACTTCTGGCAGGACAGCTGGGCGTATAACCCGGTCGGTCCGTTCCTGATCACGAACAGCGCGGTCAAGTACAGCGGCACGTTCGGCGGCCTGGAAGTCGAGGGCATGTACGGTTTCGGCGGCGTCGCGGGCAGCACGGGTGAAAACAGCATGTACGGCTTCACGGCCTCGTACACGGCGGGCCCGGTGTCGGCAGACATCGGCTTCCAGCAGAACGACGTGTCGGGCAAGAAGTTCAACATCGTGAACGTGAGCACCGTGTACTCCGTCACACCGACCATAAAGCTCCTCGGCGGTTGGCTGCATTCGCAGGACAACACCGGCACGGTCGATTTCGCCGAGCAGCAGGTCGGTGCGCCGACGCTCATAGCCGCGAATGCGAGCCCGAACCGCATCGACGATAACTTGTACGTCGGTTCGACCTGGCAGGCGACGGCCCCGCTGGCGTTGACGTTTGCGGGCTACTACGGTCACGCGCGCAACGCAGCCATGCTCGACGGTGGGCTCGGCGTCGGTATCAACTACTCAGCTACGCTGCTCGCCGAGTACTCGCTGTCCAAGCGCACCGAAGTGTATGGCTCGGTTGACTTAACCCGTGGCAACGGCGCGTACCTGCTGGATTACCCGGGCCGCAACAACCAGACCGGTGTCGCAGTCGGCCTGCGAAATATTTTTTGATGGCACCTGATATCTGACGGGCGGCAGTAGTGGAGTGGTCAGTTTGATGAACACTGGCAATACCTACCTTTTGTCGTACATTGAGATATTGATTTCAGTGAACAATTTCATTTCTTTTTCGACACGGTGGATACACATTGCCTCATGTTCCAAGCAAGCCATGCCGGAAAAGACTGTGTGGTGAAGCCGGCAAAGAAGGCTGGAATACCGGCCGGCAGAATTGTACGGAAGGCGGGTTAAATTGACAGTTCGACGAAGTTTGACGTCAATACAGAAGGAGGGGAGACGGTGTAGGAGACTCAAATGATCGCTGGATTTTACATCCGGATAAATAAGGATGTCTAAGTGAAAGGTTGATAAATTGACGGTGATTGCATACCGTCAAATGACGGACCGGTTCAAAATCTGAAGCAGTGACCAGACATACACAAATCAGGAGAATGATATGGCAGGAGAACTTCATAAATCGGCGGTTACAAGCGCTGCGCTTATACTTTGTACGTGCTTCACTGCCGCTGCCAACGCAGATACGACCGTCACGATCGGTCAGGTTGGGCCACTGACAGGTGGCATTGCTCGCCTCGGTAAAGACCAGGAGAACGGCGCCCTGCTAGCAGTTGAGGAAATCAATGCGAAGGGCCTGAGGATCGGCGGCCAGAAGATCACGCTGCAACTGGACGCGCAAGATGACGCAGCTGACCCGCGTACGGCTACGCAGGTTGCGCAGAAGCTCGTCGATGAAAGAGTCCTCGCAGTTGTCGGTCATGCTAACTCAGGCACGTCGATTCCTGCCTCGAAGATTTATAGCGATGCAGGCGTCGTGCAGATCTCGCCATCGGCAACCAACCCGGCGTACACGCAACAGGGCTTCAAGACGACATACCGGATGGTGGCTACCGATGCGCAGCAAGGGCCAGCGCTCGCGAACTTCGCGGCGAAGACCCTTCGCGCGAAGCGTGTCGCGATCGTCGACGACTCGACCGCTTACGGTCAGGGAGTTGCCAACGAGTTCGAGAAGACCGCCAGATCGCTCGGGCTGACCATACTGTCGCGTGATGCGACCAACGACAAGGCGATCGACTTCCATGCCATTCTGACAGAGATCAAGGCGGAAAATCCAGACGTCATCATGTACGGCGGCATGGATGCCACGGGAGGCCCGTTCGCGAAGCAGGCCATGCAGTTAGGCGTGCGCGCGCGGATTCTCGCGGGCGACGGCCTCTGTGAGGATAGTCTTCCGGACCTTGCTGGCGATGCCGCCGAAAATGTGGTGTGCTCTCAACCAGGCTTGGCACTCCAGAAGATGGACGGTGGTGCCACGTTCGCCGCGAAGTATGAGAGGCGTTTCGGCGTTCCTGTCCTGGACTATGCACCGTACGCGTATGACGCGGTGTACATCGTCGTCGACGCAATGAAGCGTGCGAATTCGACCGAATCGGCGAAGATTCTCGCCGCGATGCCGGGAACCGACTACAAGGGTGTGATTGGCGAAACCATGTTCGATTCGAGGGGCGATCTGAAGCACGGGGTGATCTCGCTGTACAACTTCAAGGCGGGCAAGAGATCGCTGCTCGACGTGGTGAAGATGTAGGTGCGGCGCCGCCTTGCTTGGATTGAAGACGGTGCGTCGCGGCAGAGGGACTTCGTATCCATCATCGATGCTCCGCTTGGGACCGAGTTCGGCTGAAAAAGGCCCACGCAGGGCGGCCCTTTCAAGATCAACATTCGCACTTGAGGAACATGCGAATGCAAGATTGACCATAGGCACGACCGATCCCTCATTTGCCTTGAGCCGAGTCACACTCACTCTGCACAATGGCGTCATACGCACTGCTCGAATGATCCGCGACACGGTAACTCACCACCTTTTCATCGCGGATGAAAACCTCGGTGAGCATGTTGCCAACTTGGCCGTTGTAACTGTTTTTCGCATTGACTATCAGGCACACGCGATAACCGAACACAGCAGGTGCCCCGAGTGCGGCACGCGTCCACCCCGTCGACGGTTCATTCAGATACTGCACAACGGCGCTTGAAGGTTCCTTGCGCGTTGTTTGCTGATAGGCATCGATTAAGGCCTTGTAGTCGTTAGGGTATGTGCCGTAGTTGGCTGGCTCCGGCGTGTTCTTGTCAGGCGCACCCGCACAACCGGTGAGCACGCCTGCGATTAATACGGCTGCACTCGCAGCACTCAGCTTCGTTTTCATCATTTCACCTGCGCGGACGGGTTGTTCATACGGTCTCTTATCTCTCGTCTGTAATTTTTGTGGCGACAGTATAGCGAGACCAATAGGACGAGTGCAGGTAGTCAAGTAAGGCATCGTCCAGAACAGCCCATCCACCCAAAGCTAGCCAAGTCTGTTGTAAGCATTTCGCCGGACGATGCTCGGGCCTTAACCTCGTGATGCCGTTCGTCGTACCCCGGCATCAATTTAGCAAGCCGAACACGGCAACTCCGTTCGTCGCACCTACATACACCTTCCCGTCCGCGATCATGGGTGTGATGAACTTGTTGCCCGGCCCGAACTGGTCTCGCGTGCCAGCCTGGTTGCTGTTATACAACTCGTTCGCGAGGTTGGTGGCATCGTACGCATGGAGTGCGGCGACCGTGCCGTTTTCTGCCGCCCACACAATGCCGTTACTCGTGCCGTTCGCCGAAACGGCCGGTGTGGCGCCGGGGTAGGGAAAAGCCGTCGGGCTATGCGAAGACGGTGTGGTGGCGAGCATTGCGTTGGTCACAGGCAGCGCCTTGAGCGTGTCGGTCTGTCCGCCGTAATAGACAACGTTATTAAAATACGCCGGCGAACCCCAGATGCCGCCGGCGAGGACGCCAGTCAGCTCCTGCCAGATGGTGTTGGTGGTCGGATTCCACTTACCCATGTTGTCGCGATCGACAACGTAGATCTTGTTGTCCTTGCCGGCTCCAACCGCCAGATGTTTGACTGTGCCAGCCGATGTGGTCTGGTCGGGCAGCAGCATCGCTCCTCCGGAGCCGAAGTCGTTATCGTTAGCGGCTTGGGTCACGACGTCGAACATCGCAAAGTAATCGGTCACGGCCGGCGTCGCGGTGGCCGTGAGTTTGATGAATGCGTCACCATAATCGCCATCGACTGGAAATCCCTGCGCGTTGAGCGTCGTACCGAAGGTACCGTTGCCGTCGATATAGTAGATTGATGTCCCATCCGATGCCATTCCCGAGCCGGCCATCCAGATCGATCCCTGGCTGCCGTTCGGGGTAACGGGAAGCACGCCGGTTTGCTTTAACGTATCCGCGCTGTAGGCCATTAGCCAGCCGTTGTAGGCGCCGGACATGCAATGGGCGGTCCAGCCCATATAGATGGTGCCGTTAACTAACGTCAGCGCAGCGCGCTCGGTGTGCAGGGCAGGCGTGAAAGTCAGGACACCATTCGCACCTTCCGCTCCGCTGCCTGGGTAGGTCGCGGCGATCTCGGTGGGCCCGCCGAACAGTTCGGCTCCCGTAGCGAGATCGATCGCATGGAGGCGATGATGGACGTTGCCGCTTGCATCCGTCGTCATGGCGACCGCATATAGTGCGCCATTCGGGCCGCGCGAACGGTCGATGACCGGCGTCGACGTGATACCGATCTCCGGCGTGAGGTCGGTGCATCCGGGGTCTGGGCTCGAGGTTTCCCCCGCACCCGCCAGCGATATCTGCCATAACGCCGCGCCGTTGTCGGCGTCGTAGGCATAGACGCTGTCGTGCTCTGTCACCACGTAGACGACATTGTGTACGGCTGTGCCCATCGTGAGGTTCGTCACGAATAGCGGCTGACCGTCGACTTTGCCATCGGCTGGCAGGAAACGCAGCTTCCCAAAGGTCGTCGAGTTGACATTCGCCAGCGTGAGCGTCGTTTCCGCAAGCATCTGACCGGTTCGTGCGAGGTCGTTGTGATGCATCAGCACGTCTGTTGCGTAGGCTTGCACCGTCGTTGGCGTCGAGCCGGTAGTCGTTCCAGCCGGCGGGGACGTGCTCGGCGTGGGCGTCGTTGTCGAGGGCGCAGAAGGGGCCGGCGCGGGCGCCGGTGTGGTGCTGACGGTGCCGGGGCTGCTCCCTGAACCGCCGCACGAGCCGATGCCGATAGCAATCAGCATTCCTACACATATTGCGAATAGGTTGCGCCGGAAGGTCGGAGAGAAAGCAGATCCTGGTTGAGGGGATTTCATGGCGATTCTCCGACAGCTATTGAGCAGTCCACAATACGCTATTCACACCGCTTTCAAGCGCCAATTGCTCGCCAAAGCCGGGCATGGAAATACGGCATGCAGTACTCTGCAAATAGCAAAAAAAGCGCCTGATGCCGGGGATACTTCTCGCTCTTTCGCAGCTGACAATTTTGCGGAGTCGACTACGGACGCGCCGCTGCCAAGGTCGAAGGTCCGATGAATACTGAGCCTGAAAAAAGACTTAAACCATCGCAGCAAATGTGGGAAAAAATGTGGCTATGCAGCATCGGCTTGTCCGCGATCGACCGTGCGCGACTCCTCTGCTTCAACTCGATTCAGGATGCGACAGATCACCAGTTTCTGAATGAAAATGGCGATCGCAAATAGTGGCTCACCAAACCGCGCAATGGGCGTCTGAGCCGATCGATTGTTCGGTTGGTGAGGGCGTTCTGCCTGCAGTTCTCCATGCAACCAAAAAAGGCCGCGGCGCGTATGCGGGGTTGGGCTGTACTGGTACCGCAGAAATGTCGAAGAGCCTTCGCGCAAGCTGACCTCGTGTCGCGCGGCTTCGAAAGGTTTATGAAAGCGATGCGATTGGTTCGCGATTGTCTAACAACACGCCACGCCGCCGGACCTCTCTGCGTCTTCGTTTCGCCTCAAATCATCTAATCGTGCGCTGGCCGCCCGACCCAATTGGCACTGTTGCTTCTTGCTAACAAAGTTTAGTGAATTTTTTTTATTTCTATCTAACAAATTTAGAAATATGTATCGTACGTTGCTTACAACTTGCAACACTTTGTGAGGGTGTTTGTAGGGAATACCCTAGGCGGAGGTTAGCAGGCAGTGCGAGATCTCGGGGTACTGCGTGTTTCGACAGGCAAGTGACCGGTCGGACGTCTGGGGCCATCACTAAATACACCGATAACTGTATAGCTCAATATTTATAAATTAGTAGTACTACACTAAATCGCAAAAAATATCGGCTTCGGTGTATCTGTGCTTCGCATGCCTAAATGGTTGGCTTGGCGTGGAGGCGCTCGCGAGCAGCGTTTGACAGAATGCGGCGCATCGACGCCGTGAATCGCGGGCAGCGGTCCATAAAACCGCTCCTCGCATAACAACGTGTGGCCTTACTGACAAGTGTGAGGGGTAAGATGAAGCAAAGGGCATTGGCGCTGGCCATCAGAAAAATAATCTGGGCCGAACTAGCGTTGTCAACTGCGATCGCCATTCCGGCTTTCGCGCAAAGCCAGCCGGCGACGCCACCTGCTGCAGCGTCGGGCACCGCAGCAGCGGCTGCGCCGGCAGCGGCCTCAGGGACTGCGGCGACGAAGAACGTCAAGCAACTGCAGACGTTCCAGGTGACCGGTTCACTGATCCGTCAGGCCGACAAGACGGGTTTTCAGCAGGTTCAGGTCATCACGGCGAAGGACATCCAGCAATCGGGCCAGCAGAGCGTGTCCGATTACATGCGCAACATCTCGGCCAACTCGGCCAACAGCTGGGGTGAAGCCAACGCCGACAGCTTTGCGGCTGGCGGTGCCGGTATCGCACTGCGCGGCCTGAGCGAAAAGTACACCCTCGTACTCGTCGACGGTCAACGCGCTGCGCCGTTCGCATTTGCTGTGAACGGCACCGACCAGTTCTTCGATCTGAATACGCTGCCGCTGAACATCGTCGACCGCATCGAAGTCGTCAAGACCGGTGCCGTGTCGCAGTACGGCTCGGACGCTATCGCGGGCGTGGTCAACATCATCACCAAGCATAACTACCAGGGACTGGAACTCGACGGCAGCTACGGCGGCGCGACGCAAGGCGGCTCGGGTACGACGAAGTTCGGCATTCTCGGTGGCTTCGGCAATCTGGCGTCGGACGGTTTCAACGTCACGGCGACCGCAAGCTACTACAAGGACAACGGCTTCACGGTCGCTGACCGTGACACCACCGAAAATCAGGACTACACCGGCCGCACGGCTGGCGGCAGCATCCAGACGCCGTCGTACCTGCTGAACCCGACCTCGGGTCTCGCCACGCCGTACGGCTGCGCGCCGGGCGCTTCGGTGCCGGCTGGCAACAGCATCATCGCGTCGCAAGTCAGCAATGGTGCGATCACGGGCGGTAACGTCTGTCTGAAGAACACGGCGGAAGACTACTCGATTGGTCCGATGACCGAGCGGTTCAGCACCAAGGTCCACGCCGACTTCAAGATTAACGACCAGACGACGGCTTACGCCGACTTGTGGGAAAGCAACAACACGACGACCGTGAATAACGGCCCCGTGTTCATTGGCAACGCCCTCCAGTACAACCCTGCCACCAAGAGCGTCACGCCTTTTACGCCGATCTTGCCGGCCGGCAATCCGTACAACCCGACCGGGATCGACCAGGAACTGTTCAGCTACCTGCCGACCACCTATAACTCGACGACGGACGCGAACTTCTGGCGCGGAGCAATGGGCGTGAAGGGCAGCTTTGCGACGGGTAAGGAAGACTGGGACTGGAACCTCGCGTACACCCACTCGATGAGCACCGTGAGCAACACCTACGGTGGCTATATCAACCCGAACGGCTTGAGCGCGGCGCTGGCGAACGGTACGTATAACTTCGCGAATCCGTCCGCAACGCCGGGTGGCCTCGATAGTATCGTGACGACGGCGAACAACCTCGGTATTTCGAAGCTTGACGCTGTAGACGCAACGCTGGCGACGCCGAACCTGTTCCACATCCCGACCGGTGACGTCGGCCTGGGTCTCGGTTCGCAGTTCCTGCACGAAAGCGAACTGATCGAGCAGGGTGGCAACACGATGGCGGGCGACGTGCTGAACCCCAACCTGCAGTCGGTTGAAGGTGAGCGTAACGTTGCGGCCGTGTACTACCAGATCGACGTTCCGCTGATCGACAAGATGTTGACGTTCAGCCAGTCGGGCCGCTACGACCACTACAGCGACTTCGGCGGTGCATTCTCGCCGCGTTTCGCCCTGCGTTTCCAGCCGATCCAGCAGTTCACGACGTACGCTTCGTATAACCGTGGCTTCCGTGCACCGGAATTCCTCGAGAACACGAACTCGTCGAACATCGGCATCATGCCGATCGGTCCGAACGGCCAGGACGAAAACGTCATCACCGAAGGCAATCCGAATCTGCAGCCGGAAAAGACGAAGAACTACAACATCGGCTTCGAACTGTCGCCGACGCGTACGACTGACGTAGGCTTCGACTGGTACAAGATTCACGTCGACAACGCGATTGGCACGCAGATCAATCCGGCCGGCACAGTCTACAACGCGGACGGTTCGATCGCCTACATGGTCAACTCGTACGAGAACCTGGGCTCGTTCGACACGGATGGCTTCGAGACAACGTTCTCGCAGTCCCTGCCGACCAAGTACGGTACGTTCAGGCTGTCGGCTGACTGGGCCTATGTGTGGCACTTCAAGATGGACGGGATTGGCGGTCTGTCCTCGACGGTCGACGGTGCGGGTAATAACCTGACCATCGCGCAGCCGTTTGGCGGTTCGTTCCCGCGCTGGAGGGGCAATACGGATCTGGCATGGAATTTCCATCAGTGGACTGCCGACCTCGCATGGCAATACACCGGACCCTACTCTGACGCACTGGGCATCGCCTACTCCACCGCGTCGTACAGCCAGTTCAACCTGAACGTTACCTACACCGGCTTCAAGCACTGGACGATTTACGGCGGCATGAACAACATCACCAACAAGGCGCCTCCGTACGATCCGATCTGGTTGAACACCACGTATCAAACCGGTTACGACCAGTCGCTGTACACGTACACCGGCCGTTACCTGCAGATCGGCGCGACATACAAGTTCTAATGCGCAATAAGGTGACTTAAAGGTTCTTACTTCTTCGGCCGCTCCGGGTTCCGGATTCCCCTCCTTCGTCTCCGGATCGGCCGTCTTTTTCTCAGAGTGGTAACGGGTGTCGCATCCCGTCCACGCTGCAGCCCTTTACGAGCATTGCAATCAAGCTCTTCGTTCATCTCCGTTTCCGATCGGCGAGCGTTCGTTTTGCCTGGCGTGTGGCAGCTTGACGCCGGTTGTGTTCGCGTCCCCGTCCCACTCGCGCGTCGCCTCATCGAACCTCACACGCTCCTGCCGTCCCGATGCCGGTTTCGCTCGCCGTTTCGATCGTTATCGCACCGCGTAAAACATATCCGCGAAACGGCTATAGTTTCCCCACGTGATATCAACCACGGGGAAAATAGAAATGGAGAAAGAGTCCGGGCATTCGCCGACACCACCGCTGGTCGTCAATATTGACGGCGTCGAGGAAGTCGAGCAGATGGAGGGCGATCATTGGGGAAGTGCATGGAAGCCCCTTACTCCCGCCCTCGACGCTAGCCCGGGTCGCCTCGGCGCCAATCTGTCGCGTGTGCCTCCCGGCAGAACCGCGTGTCCGTTCCATACCCATGCACGAGAGGACGAGGTTTTCTTTGTGCTGTCGGGCCGAGGCATCTTTCGCCACGGCGACACAGTGCAGGAAATTCGGGCGGGCGACTGCATCTCGTGCCCGGCCGGTACCGGCGTCGCTCACCAACTGGCGAATCCATTCGACGTGGACCTTGTGTACTTTGCGGTCGGACTGAATGATCCGCACGAGGTCTGCACCTATCCGGATAGCGGCAAGGTGATGATCCGCAGCCTGAAGACTGTCGGTCGGCTGGCGCAGGTGCCGTATATGGACGGAGAGGCGAGCAGGCCAAAAGTGCTGGATCTGGCTCGATCATTCATCGTTGCAGCCAAAGGCACCTCGCGGGATGACCACAAGTAGACGGTCGCAATAACGAGTGGAGACTGGCTGAACAATCTGAAATCCGCGACTAACAAATTGGCTCGCCTGAAGTCCAGCGCCGAAAAAGAAAAAGCCCGCTCAGAGGCGGGCTGAATCCATATCAATGGAGACATGGAGGAGACAGTGGTTAGTATAAACCCGAATGCGTAAAACGCAACCATCCTTTTGACGGTTTATAACTAGGCGCGCTTCCTCGCGACCGGCTCGAACGGCAAGCCAGCCTGAAAGCGGTCCAGCCTGTCGCTGGCCTCGGTGATCGCCCACAATGGCGCTTTCTGCAGCTGGCGGTCGTAGATCGCCACGATTTCAGCAAACGAGCTAAATCCGGCCGGCTCGAATATCCATTCGCCGCTGGCGCGCCCCCGCTCGAAACACGCGGCAATCAGCGCGTCGGCCCGGCGAAGTGCATCCGGCGCGAGTGCCCCATAACCCGATTCGGTCAGAAACGATACGAGGATCATGGTCTGCGTCAGCGTCTGGGCGTCCCGGACGTTGCCTTTGCCGCGTCGCAGGCTGTCCAGCGCAAGGTGGACCTGCAAGGCGAGCTCATCTGCGGTAGCGCGCGGCAGCGGCAGCAGCATGGCCTTCGCCGCCCGGGCGCTGGCTGCTTGCGTGTTACGTGGAAACGGTATGGTTTTGGCCATTGGGTGGTAAGTAAGTGCGGTTGACGCGGTTGGCAAATGCGATAACGGCACCACAGGGAAAAGGTTGAGCCCCTACGCATCGCGACCGCCTCAGCGTGGGCCGACCGCATCGGCCGCGGGCTGTACTGCGCCGCGTCGGGCACGTGTGCCGAATGAATACGACAGCACCGCCGAAACGAACAGGGTAGCGCTGACGAAATACAGCCCGAGCGAGTAGTCACCGCTGACATCGCGCAGCTTGCCGATCACCATCGGGCCGATCGTGCCGCCGATCAGACTGCCCATCGCGTTGATCAACGCAATGCCAGCAGCGGCGGCGGAGCCGGACAGGAACTGCGTCGGCATGCTCCACAGCGGCGGCTTGGCGGCATTGATGCCGAAGTTTGCGATCGACAGTCCGATGATCAGCATGATTGCGTGGCTCGCGTGTCCGGACATCAGCATCCCGATACCGGCCGCGAGACACGCAATCGCAACGTGCAGTCGGCGTTCGTTGAAGCGATCCGAATTGCGTGCCCACAGCACCATGGTGACCACTGCGAACAGATTTGGGATCGCGTTCACAAGGCCCAGTTCGAAGTAGCTGAAGCCGAACCGGTGGATGATCATCGGCGCCCAGATGCCGATCGCATACAACCCGGTCGACGTTCCCGCATATACGAGCGCAAGCAGCAGCACGCGTGGATCTTTGACTGCGTCCCAGATACTGGACATGCTCTGTGCGGCCTTCGACTCGCGTTCGCGCTGCAGCTCGCCACTCAGGCACTGCCGCTCGGCGGGCGCAAGCCATTGCGCGTCCTCGGGCCGATCGGTCAGGTAGAAGAACGACACGATCCCGAGCAGAACAGTCGGCGCGCCTTCAACGAGGAACAGCCACTGCCAGCCGTGCAGGTGCGCGACGCCGTTCAGGCTCATCAACGCGCCGGAAATCGGCGAGCCGATCATGTTCGACAACGGCGCCGCCGTCATGAACATCGCAGTGACGAACGCCCGATGGCGTGCCGGAAACCAGTAGCTCAGGTACAGGATGATGCCGGGAAAGAAGCCCGCTTCAGCCAGACCGAGCACGAGGCGTAGCGTGTAGAAGCTCAACGGCCCGCTGACGAACGCGGTCGCTGCGGAAAGCACTCCCCACACGACCATCAGCAGGGCGATCCAGCGGCGCGCGCCGACGCGCTGCAGCGCGAGGTTCGACGGCATTCCCGCAGCGATATAGCCGACGAAGAAAATCCCCGCGCCGACGCCGAACATGGCCTGCGTAAGCCCGATGTCATGATTCATCGTGAGGCCCGCGAAGCCGACGTTCACGCGATTCAGGAAGCTGAGGAAGTACAGGATGATGATGAATGGCGTGATACGCCGGGAGATCTTTCGGACGACGCTGGTCTCCAGCGCGGCATCGTCCTGTGGATGGACTGCGGCAATGCTCATGAGTGTCTCCTTCGATCGCGCCTGGCGCCGGGCAACTAGCAGCGCCTCCCAGCATGCTTACGTCCGTCGCTGCTGCGCGGGCAGATCAATCCGGCACCACGGCTGCGTCGTCCAGTGACGCGCCTCGAAGGCGTCGATCGCCTCCTTTTGGCGCAGTGTCATGCCGATCATGTCGAGCCCTTCCACCAGCATCTGCTTCTGGCGCGCCGGCAGCGAGAACGGCAAACACCGGCCCGACGGCGTCAGCACGACTTCGTTTTCGACGTCGATCGACAGTCGCTTGTCGCTGCCGTCGCCGATCTCGGCGACCAGCGCCTCGATTTGCCCGGGCGGCAATGTGACGAGCAGCAGCCGGTTGTTCACCGAGTTGAAGTAGAAGATCTCGCCGTAACTCGGCGCGATCACCGCCTCGAAGCCGGCCTGCTGCAGGCCCCAAACCGCATGCTCGCGGCTCGACCCGCAGCCTAAGTTCGAGCCGCCGAGCAGGATCTTCGCGCCACGATATTCGGGGCGATTCAGTACGAACTGGTCACGCGCATAGCCGTTGGCATCAAAGCGCAGGTCATACATCAGCCCACGTGCGAGCCCCGCTTTGTCGATGCCGAGTAGAAACTGCTTCGGCATGATCTGGTCGGTATCGAGGTTATTGACGGGCAGCGGCGCGGCGATGCCCGCTATTACGAATGGCTTAGCCATGAGTCAGCTCCTTGCGAACGTCGACGATGCGACCCGCAATCGCGGCGGCGGCGGCCATCGCGGGGCTCATCAGATGAGTTTTGCTATCGCGCCCCTGGCGCCCTTCGAAATTGCGGTTCGTCGTCGATGCGCAGCGCTCGCCCGGTGCGAGCACGTCGTCGTTCATCGCGAGGCACATCGAGCAGCCGGGTTGCCGCCATTCGAATCCTGCGTCGATCAGCACCTGCGCGATGCCCTCCCGTTCCGCCTGGTCGCGCACCATGCCCGATCCTGGCACGACCATCGCGCGCACGGTCGACGCCACCTTGCGGCCACGCACGACCTGAGCGACTGCGCGTAGATCTTCGATCCGCGCATTCGTACACGAGCCGATAAACACGTGGTCGATCGGCGTGCCTTCGATCGGCGTGCCGGACTGCAAACCAACGTAATCAAGCGCCTTGCGCATCGTCGTGCGCTCGCAGTGGGAAATCGGCGGTCACATCGAGCGTGGAGAACTGATGCCGCTGCTTCTCAAGTGGGCGTTGCCGAACGCCGATATTCACGCGATCTATCTCGAGCGGAACAGGCTGTCCGCCAAGCTGCGCACGTTCGTCGATTTTCTAGGCGATTACTTGCGAAATGCGTTAGACCGCGATTCTTGACGCACTTCCGGGACGTAGATAAAGTGGGTTCGCGCTGTAGGGCGCATCGGCCTCAAGTGTCGGACGGGCCATGCGCGCCTGACCTTCGAGAGTGGGGAGACGCTTCAAAAATAGGTGCAATCCATGGCTGGCATTGATTCTAAACCGTCCTCCCGCCCCCTTCTGAGCGATGTACCCAAAGTCAATATGCCGACGTCGGCGGCGCTGGTGGTAGCCGCCGATACCGATATCCAGGAAGTGGTCAGCCTGATGAATCTCGCCTATCGCGGATCGGACAATGACTCAGCGGGATGGAGCACCCGTGAAAAATATCTTACCGGTGATCGGACCTCGGAAAAGTCCCTGCGGGATGATTTGAGTGCAAAGCCGCATGCCTCTTTGCTGATCTGGCGCGAAGCAGGTGAACCCGGGCTCAAGGGCAGCGTGTGGATCGAGCCGCTCGACGACGATAACTGGTACCTCGGCTCGCTTGCCGTGAATCCCGAGAGTCAAAATAGCGGCCTTGGCAAAACGCTGCTTTCGCTCGCCGAAGACTGGATACGTGAGCGAGGCGGGCGGCGCGTCAATATGACAGTCATAAATGTTCGCGAGACGCTTATAGGTTGGTACGGGCGCCGGGGCTATCACGACACGGGTGAGCGTGAGCCATTCCCGTACGGGGATAACCGCTTCGGAGTACCACAACGTGAGGATCTTTGCTTTGTGAAGCTGGCGAAGGATTTGGCATAGGCGAGCGGGGCAGGGTCAGGCGGTGCGGTTCATGCGTCCCGATAAAAAGCAAAGGCACCATGACCCCGACGCATCGGTCCGTGTCCTGACAGCTTCCGGCTTGCAAGGCGACGCGCGCGAACGCGACGTGTTTTGGCTGACTGGGGCATACTTGCTCTGCACCACGCCAACGCCTCCAGCCAGGATTCTGCCCATGAAGACTCTTTATCTACTGACTTTTTGCGCTTCGTTGTTCTCGTTCAGCGATGTGGCGTGCGCACAAGTCGACCAATCTCAGCCGCAGCTTCTGATCAAGACCGCGACGCAGCAGATACTCGACGAGGTGCGAACCAAGGCGATCGCGCCAGACGATTTTGCCCGCATCATGGATATCGTGAACCGGGACATTGTTCCCTACACCGATTTTCGTCGTACCACGTCGCTGGCGATGGGACACTACTGGCGCACGGCTACACCCGAGCAGCAGCAGAAACTGGTCGACCAGTTCAAGATGCTCCTGATCTACACCTATTCGGGTGCCATCGCTCAGCTCAATCCTGACCAACGTATCGAGTACCCGCCGATCCACATTGCCCCAACCGATACTGACGTGGCGGTGCGCACGATTTCGACCAGGAACGGCGAGCCGGCTGAGATTGACTACCGGTTGTACAGCACACCGCAGGGCTGGCGCCTGTATGACCTGAATGTGCTCGGGGTCTGGCTCATTCAGACCTATCGGCAGCAGTTCAGCGACAAGATCCAGGAAAGCGGCGTGGACGGACTGATCAAGTTTCTCAATGACCGCAACCAGCAGCTCGCTTCGGGCAAGCAGTAGGCCTGTCAGTCAGCGAGGGTCCTGAGATCGCTACAAGGAACGACTACTCTTGAGCGGCCAGCTTGTCCTGCGTACTGGTTTCGAAGTCAGTGGCGGCATGGCGTTCATGCAACTGATCTGAAAGCTCGCCAAACGAGCGATTGACCATGCGCCCGCGCCGCACGGCCGGGCGCTTGCCGATCATCTCGGCCCAACGCTGGACATGCGCATACTCCTGCACCGACAGGAATTCAGCCGACTCGTAGAGCCAGCCCTTCGCCAGGCCACCATACCAAGGCCAGATGGCCATATCGGCGATGGTGTATTCATTCCCCGCTATGAATTCGTTATCGGCGAGTTGCTTGTCGAGAACGTCGAGTTGGCGCTTCACTTCCATGGCGAAGCGGTCAATCGCATATTCGATTTTGCTCGGGGCGTACGCATAGAAGTGGCCGAAACCGCCACCGAGGTAAGGTGCACTTCCCATCTGCCAGAACAGCCATGACAGGCACTCGGCGCGCGCGCTGGCCTCGGTCGGCAAAAATGCGCCGAACTTTTCGGCGAGGTAAAGCAGGATCGAGGCGGACTCAAACACCCGGATTAGCTTCGGGCCGCTGCGATCCAGCAGCGCGGGAATCTTGGAGTTCGGATTCACGCTCACGAAGCCGCTGCCGAACTGGTCACCTTCGCCAATCCTGATCAGCCATGCGTCATATTCCGCGCCGCTGTGGCCAAGTGCCAGCAGTTCTTCGAGCATCACCGTGACCTTCACGCCGTTGGGTGTTGCCAACGAATAAAGCTGAAGGGGATGCTGGCCGACCGGCAACTCCTTGTCGTGTGTCGGCCCCGAGATGGGGCGGTTGATGTTTGCAAATCGGCCGCCGTTGTCCTTGTTCCAGGTCCAGACTGTCGGCGGAGAATATTCGTCAGCGCTCATTCGTAAAGCTCCTTGCATCCTTGAATCGTGGGGATAGGTGTCTGCAAGTGAGATTAACAAATAGATGAAAAACGTGCTGGCGAGCGTTCAAAGACGCGATATGGATCGAACGTTAACGGATGGGCGCACCCGCTCCGAAGCACTAACGAGGATGCTCAGTAGTGAATGGTCAATGGCTCGGAATAATTCTGCGTCAGCGAGTAGGTTTTTACGGGGCTCCATGCCATTGTCGTATAGACCGGTGGAACGCTGGAGTTGACACCATAGGTGGTGCAGGCTCCGGCTAATCCCGCTGACTGGATCGTCAGGTTCGCCGAAGGCGCGTCGGGCGCAATGTACAACGTTGCGGTGGCACCCTGCCTTACCACCGTCGACGGCCTCAATATTGCCGGTGCCGGCGCGTTGGTCGCTTCAATGACTGTGGAGCCACTGCAATCCGTCGATGTAAACAAGCCTCCCTGATCGGTCCAGATGTATTGCGAGGCAGAGAACTGGAGATTGGCGGTAGCGGACCGCGAGATCGCAGCGAAAGTAAAGATCCCGCTCACGTTCAGCACAACGCCTTCTGTACTGCCGGCCGAGGTCAGCACGCCGACAATTTTTCCTTTGCTATCGAACACCTTCAGGATGTGCCCAGGCCTTGGGTCGCCGTTTTCATTGCCGGCCCACGGGCTGCCGTCGCCGCCGTACGACAATGACGTGACGCCCGCAGCGAGCAAAGCGACCACCAGAAATTTGCTCATTTCAAGTCTCCTTTGACGGCGACACGCTCAATAATGAATCGATAGCGGCTCAGGGTAATTCTGCGTCAGCGAGTAGCTGCTTTCAGGCGTCCACCCCTCTCCCGTAATGTACGGTGGCAAGGTAGAGCCGCTCAGGCATTGGCCGGATGAATAAAGCGACATGGCTGTCGTGATGGTCGTTGAATAGGTGTCGGGAGCGATGTATGCGGTGGCGTCATTGCCCTGCCGGATCACGGTGGAAGGCCTCAAGGTTCCGAGGACATCGCCGACGATGATAGGCGGCCCGCTGCAGTCAGAACTGGGGAAGATGGACGAGTAGGTGCCCGACCACCATTCGTACTGCGACGCAAGGAATTGCCCTGCGCTGTTGGTCACCCGTTCAACCGGAATGAACGTGGTGACTCCGTTGATACTGAGAATCACGCCGTCTATCGTGCCGAGCGAGAGCACCGGCCCTATACGCTTTCCATGACTGTCGAACGCATACAGCACGTGATGATCGTATGGCCCACCGGGATGTCCACCATCGAAGGGCGCGCTGTCGTCCCCATACGAAAGTGACGTTGCACCCAAAGCGAGCAAAACCGCGACAAGCGATTTGCGCATTTCAACTCTCCTTTATCGACGATGTGCTGAAACCACTCAAGCGCATCGGCGCTCTCACTGACATAAGGCGCTTTACCGATGCGCGCTCAGTAATGAATGGTTAGCGGCTCTGGATAATTCTGCGTGAGCGGATAGATGCTTCCGACACCCCAGGTCGGCTCCGAAAAAGCCTGAACGCCAGACACACCCGTGGTTATGCATTGGGTACCGTTCAGATACGATCCCACCGTGGCCATGGACGTCGAAGTGTCCGGTGCGATATATGCCGTCGCGTCGGCACCGCTTCTAATGACTATCACGGGCCTCAAAGCCGAGGAATTGGTGTTCACCATGGGCGGCGGACTGCAGTTACTCGTAACGAACTGGACATTCGATGATTGCGCCCACTGGTATTGGGAGGCCGAATAGTGTCCTGCGCTGTTGGATACCCGTTGAATCGGAACCAGAACGTTAGCACCGCTGACATTGAGAATGACGCCGGTCGACAAGTCGGTCGAGAATACCGGGCCGACGCTTTTTCCGCGACTGTCGAATACCTGCAGGACGGGATAGCCGCCGCGCGCGTCGGTGTTCCCACCTCCGGAGCGTATGTCATCGGCGGCGCCATATGACATTGACGCTACGCTTAAAGTGAGTAAAGCAGACACAAACAGTTTGCGCATTTCTAGTCTCCTCTGTCACTCGCGCGGTCGGCGGACCCACGCAAATACAGCCCTCGGCTCACAGGAAGGGATCGCCGCGCGACATGGAATGCGGCGGCACAGCGAACGAAGATACGAAAAGAGAAAGGCGGTCGCCGCTTACGGCGCGATTGGTACGGCCACTCGATTTGCTTACAGATCGTGCGTCGTGAAGACGCCGAGTGCTGAGTCGAGCGCGTTGTGCCAGATGATGTGAGGATAGGTGCTGAATCTGCGCTATACAAGGCGCTCCAGGGTAGGTCCCGAGGGAGCGGCTTAACCCGCGATCGCTGAGCCCGGCTCAGCCTGCTTCACGCGGGTCAGGTGAAACGTTCGGCGCACTTCGAAGCCAAGACGTTCATATAACGTAATCGCAGAGCGATTGCTGCTGAACACATGCAAAAACGGCGTCTCGTCTCGCTGCACGATTTCTCTGTGCAGGATCTTCATGAGCCTGCCAGCGAGGCCCTTTCCGCGCCAGTCGTCGTCGACGCAAACCGCGCTGATTTCTACGTATCCGTCGATGCACATCCTTTCACCGGCCATCGCAATGAGACGTCCCTGATCGCGAATCCCAATGTAGTTGCCCATCTCGCGAGTACGCTTGCCGAAGGGGCCGGGTTTGGTCTTCTCGACCAGATCGAGCATGTCTTGCGTATCGGCGCTACCCAAACGGATCACGTCCCGATCGTCGATGCTGCCGCCTTCATGATGCGTGGCGATCATTTGATGAAGCATGCCGATCTGCATCGGGTGCAGTGCATCGATTAAAACCAGCGGTTCTGCGGAAAGCAGCGCAACCTGTTCATCAGGTTTCAGAAGCTGGTGAAGTGCTTCGTAGGCCGCGGGTGTTTCGGATGCCAGCGCGGCAAAGGGCGCTACATCGGAATGGTATCGACGGGCAAGCGCGTCGCCATTTCCCAGATGCGCTTGTCGGGTGGTGAGCGCCGTCCAGATCGGGCGGTCGAGGTCAATGGGTGATGAACGGCTCATACATTCCTCTCGTGAAAATGCAGCTTCGTGCCAGCGGATTGAAGGTTCGGCCAGTGTATCGGCACGACCGGATTGCCTTGCAGTGTAGACGTTGGTTGTGGATAGGGCTATAGTCGTAAATGACATTATTGTTATCATTCACGACATGAAACTGTGCGTGCTCGCGCTCGACGGAGCCTTCGACACTGGTCTGACGGTGCTGCTGGATACCTTTGCGACGGCCAATGTACTGGCCGCGCGGCAGGGGTTCGCCGCAGCGCCGTTCGACGTCCGGCTCGTCGGGGTGCGCAGACGCATCCGCACAGCGCTCGGATTCTCTGCAGTGGTCGAGCCGGCAAGCAGCGTTCATCGGCCGGATTGGGTGGTGGTGCCGGCGCTGAATCTGAAGGGGCCGGAGCGGGTGATCGAGGCGCTGCAGCGCCGTGACGTACGCGAAGGGATGGCGCTACTTCGGAGCTGGAACGCGGGCGGCATCGGTGTTGCGGCAGCATGTCTCGGCACGTTCGTGCTGGCCGAAGCCGGGCTGCTGGACGATCGGGAGGCGACCACGACCTGGTCGCTGGCGCCGTTTTTCCGTCAACGCTACCCGACGGTCAAACTGGATGAATCACGCATGGTCGTCCCATCGCAACGCGTCGTGACGGCTGGATCGATGATGGGCCATCTCGATCTTGCGCTGTGGTTAATGCGCCAGGCGAGTCCAGAACTGGCGGCGCTGGTCGCCCGCTTCATGCTCGTCGACAAGCGCTCATCGCAGGCTGAATACATCATTCCTGACCATCTCGCGCACGCTGATCCGTTGATCGAACGATTTGAGCGTTGGGCTCGCGAGCGTCTTTCTCTTGGGTTCTCGCTTCAGGACGCGGCGAGCGCCCTGGCGGTCGGCCCACGCACGTTGCAGCGTCGGACTGAGGCCGTGCTGGGCAAGTCGCCACTGGCTTTCTTCCAGGACCTGCGAATCGAACGGGCACAGCACCTTGTGTCGATTGGGTACGACATCGAAACGATTGCGAGCGAAGTGGGCTATGCCGACTCGGCGACGTTGCGCACGTTGTTGCGGCGCAAGCTTGGTCGTGGGGTGCGGGAGCTGCGGGCCGAAATGCGCTAGCGTCGTGAAGATTTTCCCCCAAACAGTTGCGAAGAGACACCGGTGCGTAGCTTGGCATATGATCGTTCCCACGCATAAGCTACGTGTCCTTGTCCATGACGGAACGCGAACCAGAAGATCGCCTCGCTCGGCCACGTGCGACCAACGCACTGGTCGCGGCGATCTTCGGATCGGGGATGGCTTTTGTCGACGGCACGGTTGTCAATGTTGCGACGGCCACGCTCCAGACGAATTTCTCCGCAACTGTCTCGCAGGTGCAATGGGTCGTCGAGGCCTACGCTCTCACGCTGTCGTCCCTCCTGCTTTTAGGCGGCAGGCTTGGGGATCTCTATGGTCGCAGGCGTGTTTTCATCTGGGGCAATGTCCTGTTCGCGGCGTCCTCGCTGTTGTGCGCGATCTGCGGCTCGCTCATTGAACTCGTGCTGGCGCGAGGTGTTCAGGGCGTCGCCGCAGCGCTGTTGATTCCCGGCAGTCTGACGATCATTACCTCGGCCTATCCAGCGAGTGAGAGAGCGCGGGCCATTGGAATCTGGTCGGGTTCTACGGCCATGATGGGCGCCATTGGCCCGTTCCTGGGGGGCTGGCTGATTGACCATCTGTCGTGGCGCGTAGCTTTCTTTATGAGCCTCCCCATGGCTGCGGTCGCGGCACTATTTGCCTCCCGACTGGCGGAAAGCAAACTCATCGCGGACCGCCGGGCGCCTAACTGGACCAGTAGCGTAAGTATGGTTGCTGCCTTTGGGACGTTGACGTACGCGTTGCTCAGTGCGCAGGCTGAGCCCGGCCGTGCAATCCCCGCCGTGGTCGCGAGCATAGTCTTCTTCGTGGCGCTCGCCATGTTCGAGCGACGTGCCGCAACGCCTCTGTTTCCCACATCATTGCTGAAGTCACCTGTCTTCGTGGGGGTGAACGTTATTACGCTCTTTCTCTATGCCGCCCTATCGGGAGCGATCTACTTCCTGCCGTTGAATCTGATCCAGGTTCATCACTATGCGGCTTCCGAGGCTGGCGCAGCCCTCGCGCCGATGATCCTCACGCTCTTCGTGCTGTCCTACTGGGCCGGTGGATTGCTGGGACGGTATGGTGCGCGTCGTTCTTTGACGGTGGGCTGTTGCATCGTCAGTGTCGGATTTCTTGGTCTGTGCGTCCCCGGTACAGCGGGATCTTACTGGGAGACATTTTTTGTTCCAATGTTGATTCTCGGATTTGGCATGTCCATTTGTGTATCCCCGCTCACCACAACCGTCATGAATTCGGCCCCGGACGATCAGTTGGGCGCTGCTTCCGGGATCAACAACGCGGTTTCACGCGTGGCCGGTCTTCTCTCGGTGGCAGTGTTTGGTCTGCTTCTTTCGGTGTCCTTCAACATCCAGCTGGACAGTTCGCTTCGGTCAATGCAGCTGTCGCGCGGTGAACAGGCCGAGGTCGAGCGTCAAAGACCACTACTCGCTGCGGCGCATTACGCCAGGCCTTCCATCCAGCAGGCCACCGACGCATCGTTCGTCGGTTCGTTCCGGGTTCTTATGGCATGCTCGGCAGGGCTGGCGCTCGTGAGTGCGGCCTGCGCGTGGTCGATGCTGAAAGCTGAACGGTCACGGTGACGTTGAATTCGGTGGATCAAGCATGCCTTCAGTCTCATTTACGGTGCGGGCTGTGTTATCCCGCGATCTAACGGAAGCCACTTAAAACCGTGTTACTCAATGACGTGGGATCAGAAAACAAATGCGAGAGATGAAACTCAAGGTAGCGGTACTGTTCGGCGGAACCAGCGAAGAGCGTGAGGTCTCAATTGCGAGCGGGGCGCAGGTAATCAAGGCGCTACGGAGTGCGGGGCACGAAGTACTAGCCATTGAAACGTCGCGAGGCCTTTTGACAGCCGAAGAGGAAGACCGTTTATTAACTTCGCAGGTCGAAGAAGTTCCACCGGCATCCGACGCGCTCGCCGTACTTCGATCAGGCGAAGCCGGCCTGATTCGTTCCCCGGCGCTTGCCGATGTCGATGTCGTTTTCCTGGCGCTTCACGGCGGAACTGGCGAGGACGGAACAATACAAGCGATGCTGGACATGGCTGGGATGGCTTACACCGGCAGTGGTCATCTGGGCAGCGCAATCGCCATGGATAAGGACATGTCGAAGCGGCTGTTCGTCGCCGCCGGAATCGCTACCCCGCGCTGGCTGATGACGCCGTATGAGCCTGAGAAGGTCAACCGCGATATAGGTTATCCGCTTGTCGTTAAGCCCAATCAGCAAGGTTCGACGGTGGGCTTGTCAGTGGTCAAAAGTCCTGATGGCCTTGGAGCTGCCGTCCGGCATGCGTCGCAGTTTGACAGCGAGGTCATGCTGGAACAGTTCATTGCAGGCCGGGAACTGACGGTTGGAGTGTTAGGTGATCAGGCATTGACCGTCGGAGAGATCGTAATCGAACCGGACACAGTTTTCGATTACAAGGCGAAGTACCAACCGGGAGCAGTTCGCGAAGTGTTTCCAGCCGATCTGCCCGACCACATCGTCAGGGCTGCGCAAGACGCCGCGTTGCGGGCTCACCGTGCGTTGAAGCTCGAAGGCTATAGCCGGTCGGATTTCCGTCTGGATGCCAGCGGTCAGTTGTGGTGTCTTGAGGTGAACACTTTACCGGGCATGACTGCGACGAGCTTGCTTCCTCAGTCGGCAGCGGCTAGTGGAATCTCGTTTGCGGAGCTATGTGAGCAAATCTGTCGCGCGGGCATCAAGCGGCACGGAACACCCGAGGCCAGTTGAAAAATGTGCAACGCCTTCTATTGATTCCCATGCGAGAACGTCCGTCGGCCAGACTATTGATTACTTCCCAGAGGCGGCGCGTGCTGCTATTCCGTTTCGTGCACAGAACCGGCGCTCTTGCGGGCAAGACATACTGGGCAACGCCGGGTGGAGGTGTCGAGCACGATGAGACATTTGCAGAAGCCGCGATACGAGAACTCCGTGAAGAAACCGGCATGCAGAACGTGCAGGTCTCGGGACCGGTGGGCCGGCGTGAAGTGTCGCTTCAGTTACCCGATGGCGAGAGGGTTCTAGCGGTAGAACAATACTTCGTCGTTCATACCGACACGGAAACCATCTCGCGCGCCGGCTGGACTGCGGAGGAATCTGAAGTGATGGCGGATCACCGGTGGTGGAGCTGGGAAGAATTGTCCGCCACAACCGAGACTATCTATCCGCAAGGTCTGCTCGAAATGCTAGACGAGGCGGCGGTCTTCGGCACATGAGCATCGAGGTGGCCCATTCGGTGGTTGCACCGCGAAATTATGCGCCTGGTCTATTGCGAGCCTCGAACGTCCGGCAGGAACACGAGCTATGCTGCGTCGCAAAACGGAGCCGCTGTCGTTACAGTCCTTACAGCCACGTCACGAGGCCACCAACGCGGCCTGAAATTTTCGCGTGAAGTTGGCCGATACCCCGCAATTTGCCGCCTACACTGATTAGGGTCATTCAACCCTGCATGCACAGTGGAAGGCGTCGAACATGGTCGCCGTCACTTTTGAGGAGATTCCAATGTCCACGTCATCGACGACGGAAGCGGCGACAGCAGTCCTTGAAACCGCGCTGTCGGGTTACGAACTACTCGCCGACCCACTGCTGAACAAAGGGACCGCGTTCGGCGAGAGTGAGCGCGACGAGTTTGATCTTCACGGCCTTTTGCCGCCCAACATCGGCACGCTGGAAGAGCAGGTGTCACGCCGTCTTCAGGTACTGCGCAGTTTCGCGACCGATCTGGAACGCTACGCATTTCTGCGCGAGTTGCAGGACACCAATGAAACGCTCTTCTTCGCCATGCTTGTGCAGAACCTGGAAGAATTACTGCCGGTGGTCTATACGCCAACGGTCGGCGCCGGCTGCCAGCAGTTCAGCCGCCTGTTCCGCAAGCCGAGGGGCTTGTTCCTAAGCCTGCCGCACAAGAAACGCATCGCGTCGATCCTTGCTCATCCGCGCTTTGACAAGGTCGAGGCCATCGTCGTGACCGACGGTGAGCGCATTCTGGGCCTCGGCGACCAGGGCGCGGGCGGCATGGGCATCCCGATCGGCAAGCTCGCGCTCTATACCGGGTGCGGCGGACTGCATCCCGCGACGACCCTGCCGGTCATGCTCGATGTCGGCACGGACAATCCGGATTGCCTGAGCGATCCGCTCTATATCGGCTGGCGCCATGAGCGCGTGCGCGGCGAGGAGTATGACGACTTCATCGAAGCCTTCGTCAGCGCCGTCGTGAAACGTTGGCCTCACGTCCTGCTGCAGTGGGAGGACTTCGCCAAGAACAATGCGACGCGCATGCTCGAACGCTATCGCGATCGTTTGTGTACGTTCAATGACGATGTGCAGGGCACCGCGGCGGTGGCGACCGGCACGCTTCTGTCGGCCATCAATGTCACCGGGGTGTCGCTGCCCGAGCAGCGTATTGCCGTGATGGGAGCAGGCTCGGCGGGCTGTGGGATTGCGAGTCTGATCCGCAAGGCAATGATCGATGCAGGGCTGCCGGAGGGCGAGGCCGCCACACGCTTTTTCATGGTCGATCGCGATGGTTTGCTGGTCGACGGAATGGACGGTATTGCATCGTTTCAGCGACCCTTCCTGCAGAAGCAGTCCGCCACCGAACATTGGACACTCGATCATCCGGACCGGATCGCGCTGCTCGACGTCGTGCGTAACGCGAAGCCAACGGTGTTGATTGGCGTGTCCGGGCAGGCTGGGGCGTTCTCGGAAGCCGTGGTACGTGCGATGGCAGAGCATAATCAGCGCCCCGTGATCTTTCCACTCTCTAATCCCACCTCGCGCGCCGAGGCGACACCGGCAGACCTGGAGGCGTGGAGCGAGGGGCGGGCGGTCATTGGCACGGGCAGTCCATTTCCGCCGCTGGAGCGCAATGGTGCCCGGTTCAAGGTCGATCAGACCAACAATTCGTACATCTTCCCCGGCGTGGGTCTCGGTGCCATCGCCGTCAAAGCGGCACGCGTGACTGACACGATGTTCATGGCGGCCGCGCGAGCGCTCGCTGCGGCATCGCCGGCGAGAAACGATCCCGCCAGGAATCTGCTGCCGCCGGTGACGGCGTTACGCGAAGTCTCGGTCACGGTTGCGCTCGCGGTCGCACTGCAAGCGCATAAGGAAGATCTCACCAAGGGCGTGAGCACCGATCAGATAGAGGCCATGATTCGCAGCAAGGTGTGGACGCCGCACTACGTGCCATACAAACGCGTGAAAAGCAGCGCGACTTAAGCGTGATATGAAGGCGACTTAAACGTGACATAAGCCAGTCAAAAAACGTCTAAAAGCGGGAGTGCTGCCTTGCTCAACGCCATCCTGAATGGGCTGTTGCCGGTTGCGTTTGTCATCATGCTGGGCTGGCTCTCGGCGCGCATCGGCATGTTGAGGCACGACGATGCCGGCGTGCTGGCAACCCTCGTGATCCGCTTTGCGCTGCCGTTCGCGTTATTTGAAGGCGCCGTCAAAACGTCGCCCGACAAACTGCAAAACGTCGGCTTCGCTCTGTGCCTGACGCTCGGATTGATGGGCACGTATTTGATTGCGTTGGGGATCGGCCGTTTCGTGTTCAGGCATGACCTGCGCACGGCCACGATACAGGCGCTGGTGGGGATGGTGCTGAGCTTCTGCCACGTCAAGCTGCCGGAGCCGTGCTGACCTCTTTTGACCTGATCGCAAAGGCTGCCGGCGGTACGTCGTTGTTCGCACTTGGACTCATGCTGTACGGTGAGCGCTTCATGGTCAACGCCAACGTTTTGACCAATCTCGCCGTCAAGAACTTCCTCCAGCCCGCGCTCATGGTGCTCGGCGCAGTGCTGTTTGGCGTGGTGGGCGCGCCTGCCCATCAGGCCGTGATTACCGGTGCCGTGCCGACGGCCACCGCCGCCGCCATGTTCGCGCTAAAGAGCAAGACGTATACTGCCGACGCTACCGCGACGATCCTGATCAGTACGATTCTCGGCATCGCAACGGAAGGGATGCTCATCGCGTACTTCTTTTGAGTGCTGAAACTGCATCTATTCGTGGAGCCGCCTCAGCGCGATCTTCTCAGGATTCCTCGTCTCCTTTTTTTGCGAGATTTCGGCGCGAACGCCGTCTTTTACATGATCAGCGGATGCATGGCGTTCGTGATGTTGCTGATCGGCGTGATGGGACCGGCGACAAAGGGCCTGGCGCTCGAAGACATCAATCGCTGACACGGCCGCAAACGAGCTGATGACGATATAAGGCATCCGCTCACTATTTAACGTGCAGCAGATCGCAGTACCTGCATCGCAAAGCGTTTTGTCTGGTACTACCCACTCGCGATTCCAGGCATCCGTCTCGCGCCGGGGTCGGCATTCGCGGCATTGCCAGGCAAAATCAGCCGCGAATCTGGGACGCTCGCGCAAATAGTGGGAAGCAAACCCGGTACACGTTTACGTACGATATTAGGGAATGCCTAATTGAGTCGCGGCCCTCCAGCGTCGTAAAATCGCTGCACATCGGTTTGGGGGCACCAGGCATGAGTCTGGCTTCTCGTTTCGATTTCAACCTCGATCTCCGGCGACGCCCGGCGCTATATCTATGCGCCTCTCGCCCTGAGACCCGCTGCGGCAGTGGATTTGTCGTCAAATCCACGCCATGACCCCGCTCATTTCCGTCAAAAGGCTCTGCAAGAGCTTTCCGGGCGTGCGGGCACTCCACGAGATTCAGTTCGATCTCATGGCGGGCGAAGTCCACGCCTTGATGGGCGAGAACGGCGCCGGCAAGTCGACGCTGATGAAAATCCTCGCTGGCGTGTACACGCGTGATTCCGGCGAATTCCTCTATGACGGCCAGGCGGTAGCGTTCACAAGCCCGCGCGAGGCGCAGGATGTCGGCGTGTGCATCATTCATCAAGAACTTCAGTTGATGAATCATCTGAGCGTCGCCCAGAACATGTTCATTGGCCGCGAACCGCGCGGACGCCTCGGCGTGTTCCTCGACGAAGACAAGATGAACGCGCAGGCGCGCGACATTCTGGCCCGCATGCATGTGAACATCGACCCGCGTGCCGTGGTCGAGACGCTGACCGTCGCCAAGCAGCAGATGGTGGAGATCGCCAAGGCGTTGTCCTTCGAGTCGCGCGTCCTGATCATGGACGAGCCCACGTCGGCGCTCAACGACGCCGAGATCGCCGAACTCTTTCGCATCATCAAGGAACTGAAAAGCCGTGGCGTGGGGATCATCTATATTTCCCACAAGATGGATGAGTTGAAGCAGATTGCAGACCGCGTCACCGTCATGCGTGACGGCGAATATGTGGCCACCGTCACTGCCAAAGACACCACTGTCGAGGCGATCATCGGCATGATGGTTGGGCGAACCTTGACCGACGTGGCTGCGCCTCAGCGGGCTCCGGACAAAGGCGAAGTGGCCTTGCAGGTCAACAATCTGAACGCCGGCCCGCTGGTCAGAGACGTGAGTTTCGCGCTGCACAAAGGGGAAATATTGGGCTTCGCCGGCTTGATGGGCGCGGGCCGCACCGAAGTTGCGCGGGCGGTATTCGGCGCTGATCCGGTCGAATCGGGCGAGATTATCGTACGCGGTGTCAAAGCGACAATCAGGACACCGAGCGACGCGGTGGCGCGCGGTATCGGCTATCTCTCGGAAGACCGCAAGCGCTTTGGCCTCGCTACCGGAATGGACGTGGAATCGAACATTGTGATGTCCAACCTCCGCAAATTCCTGTCGTTCAACGTGTTCTTGCGCCGCGCCAAGATACGCAAGACGGCCTCTCATTTCATTAAATTGCTTGCCATTCGCACGCCTTCCGCGACCCAGCAGGTGCGGCTTCTCTCGGGCGGCAATCAGCAGAAAATTGTCATTGCGAAATGGCTTGAGCGAGACTGCGACGTCCTCTTTTTCGACGAGCCAACCCGTGGCATTGATGTCGGCGCCAAGAGCGAAATTTATAAGCTGCTGCGTTCGCTTGCCGAGCAAGGTAAGGCAATCGTGATGATCTCGTCGGAGTTGCCGGAGATCCTGCGCATGAGTGACCGCATCGTGGTGATGTGCGAGGGCCGCATTACCGGTGAACTCGACGCCACGGAGGCGACGCAAGAGAGCATCATGCAATTGGCGACGCGGCGCGAAACCCTAAAAGTGGAGTGAGCCTCATGAGGTGTATGACATGACACAGCCATCGGATACCTCGACGCTGGGAAACAAGGAAAGGGCTTCGGGGCTGAGGGCCCGCATCTTCAACCCCGCCGCTGTGCAAAAGCTGCTCGCCTTCGGCAGCCTGATCCTGCTGCTGATCTTTTTCAGCTTCGCGTCGCCCTCGTTCATGCAGATGGACAACATGCTCGGGATTCTGCAGGCGACGGCAGTCAACGGCGTTCTGGCGATCGCGTGTACGTTCGTGATTATCACCGGCGGCATCGATTTGTCCGTCGGCACGCTAATGACCTTCACGGCAGTGATTTGCGGCGTGTTCCTGACCTATTGGCATCTGCCGATGTGGACCGGTGTCCTTGCTGCCATCGGCACAGGCGCGCTGTGTGGAAGCATTTCCGGCACGCTCACGGCGAAAATGAAAATCCCGCCGTTCATCGCCACCCTCGGCATGATGATGCTGCTCAAAGGGCTCTCGCTTGTCGTCTCGGCGGACAAGCCGATCTACTTCACCGACACCGACAACTTCTACATGATTTCGCAGGACTCGCTGATCGGCTATCTGGTGCCGAGTCTGCCGATTCCGAACGCGGTCCTGATCCTGTTTGTCCTGGCGGTGGTGAGCTCGATCACGCTGAATCGCACGGCGCTTGGCCGCTACACCTTTGCGCTCGGCAGCAACGAAGAAGCCGTGCGCCTGTCAGGTGTAAATGTCGACCGGTGGAAGATCGCCATTTATAGCCTCGGCGGGGCAATTTGCGGTGTTGCCGGATTGCTGATCGCCTCGCGCCTGAATTCGGCGCAGCCGGCGCTAGGTCAAGGCTATGAACTCGAAGCGATTGCCGCTGTGGTGATTGGCGGCACTTCGCTTAGCGGCGGGTCGGGCACGATTCTGGGCACGATCATCGGCGCGTTCATCATGAGCGTACTGACCAACGGACTGCGCATCATGTCCGTGGCTCAGGAGTGGCAGATCGTCGTGACCGGCCTCATCATCATTCTGGCGGTCTACGCCGATATTTTGCGGCGCAGGAAGAGCTGACGCTACGCGGGAGAAGTGCAAGAGCAAGAAAAGGGAGCGCACTCGGTTCCCCAACGGCTGAAGGTTGATAGCCCACCTTAGGAGGAGATAACCATGTTGAAAAGAAAATTGATCAGCGTAGTGGTCGGCGTAGGCGCGCTCGTTGGCGGTACGAGTCTCGCGCTGGCGGATCAGCCCTACATCCCGCTCATCTCGAAGGGCTTCCAGCATCAGTTCTGGCAGGCCGTCAAAGCCGGTGCAGAACAGGCCGCCAAGGAGCAGAACGTGAGAATCTCCTTCGAGGGTCCGGAAACCGAGGCCATGGTCGACAAGCAGATCGACATGCTTTCGGCCGCGCTCGCCAAGAAGCCCCAGGCGATCGGTATCGCCGCGCTCGACAGCAAAGCAGCGATCCCGCTTCTGAAGCGCGCACAGTCACAGAAAATCCCAATCATCGCCTTCGACTCGGGCGTCGACAGCGACATTCCGCTGACGACCTGCGCGACGGATAACCTTGCTGCGGCCTCACTCGCCGCCGACAAGATGGCCGAGGCGATTGGCGATTCCGGTGAAGTGGGCCTGATCGTGCATGACCAGACGAGCCGCACCGGCGTCGATCGTCGCGACGGCTTCCTGAACGAGATGAAGGCGAAGCACCCGAACATCAAGATTGTCTCGGTCCAGTATGGTGGCGGTGACCATCTGAAGTCCGCGGAAATCGCCAAGACGATGATCCAGGCTAACCCTAACCTGAAGGGCATTTTCGGCTCGAATGAAGGCTCGGCTGAAGGTGCGGCGATCGGCGTCAAGGAATCGGGCAAGAAGCTCGTCCTGATCGGTTACGACTCGGGCAAGGAGCAAAAGGACGACATCAATTCAGGCCTGATGTATGGCGCGATTACGCAGAACCCGATTGGCATTGGCAAGTGCGTTGTCGACTCTGCCGTGAAGGCGCTCAAGGGCGAGACGCTGCCCAAGAAGGTCGACACGGGCTTTTACTGGTACGACAAGAGCAATATGAACGATCCGAAGATCTCCGCTGTGCTCTACGATTGATCGTTGCTACCGGCGTTTGATGAAAGAGGAAGGGTCGCGGTGTCGTTAGACGCCACGGCCCTCTTTGTTCATAGGCGCAAATCTGTCGCTGTCTGAGAGGAGGGTGCTTGGATGTCCACGATCACGAAGCTATCTGTCCGGGACATCCGGTTCCCGACCTCACGATCACTCGACGGCTCCGATGCGATGAACGCCGCGCCGGATTATTCGGCCACCTACGTCACGCTCGAAACCGATTCGCCGCAAGCGCTGACGGGCCACGGCCTCACTTTCACCATCGGGCGCGGTAATGAAATCTGCGTGGCTGCGGTGCATGCGCTGGCCCCTTTGGTCGTCGGCAAAACGCTGGAGGATATCGCTGCAAACATGGGCGCCTTCTGGCGCGAGCTGACTTCGGACAGCCAGTTGCGCTGGATCGGCCCGGACAAGGGCGCGATTCATCTGGCGACGGCGGCAGTGGTGAATGCGGTGTGGGACCTGTGGGCGAAAGCGGAAGGCAAGCCGGTGTGGAAGCTGCTCGTCGACATGAGCCCGGAAGAGCTCGTGCGTTGCCTCGACTTCCGCTATGTGACAGACGCGATTACGCCGCAGGAAGCGATTGCAATGCTGCATCGTCATGCCAAAACCCGAGGCGAGCGCGAAAAGGAAATGCTGGCGCACGGCTATCCGGCTTATACGACTTCAGCCGGCTGGCTCGGCTACGACGACGACAAGATCCGCCGGCTCGCACGCGAAGGCGTCGCGCAAGGGTGGACGCACTTCAAGCAGAAGGTGGGCGGCAATCTCGAAGAGGATATGCGCCGGGCCAGCATCCTGCGTGAAGAAATCGGCGAAAACCTCAAGCTGATGATGGACGCGAACCAGGTGTGGGATGTCGATGAAGCGGTCGCGAACATGCGGCGCCTCGCGCAATTCGATCCGTGGTGGATCGAGGAACCCACGAGTCCGGACGACGTTCTCGGTCACGCGGCCATTCGTGAGCGTATTAAGCCGATCGGCGTGGCGACGGGCGAGCACTGTCAAAACCGCGTGATGTTCAAGCAGTTGCTTCAGGCGAAGGCCATCGACTTCTGCCAGATCGATAGCTGCCGGCTGGGCGGTCTGAACGAGGTGATTATCGTG
Source organism: Paraburkholderia sp. (assembly GCF_049581445.1). Lineage (GTDB taxonomy): Bacteria > Pseudomonadota > Gammaproteobacteria > Burkholderiales > Burkholderiaceae > Paraburkholderia. The sequence continues at coordinate 58,194 of NZ_JBAURZ010000113.1, forward strand.
CTGCTGATGGCGGCGAAATTTGGCGTGCCGGTGTGCCCGCACGCGGGCGGAGTCGGCTTGTGCGAATACGTCCAACATATATCGCTGTTCGACTATATCTGCGTGTCGGCGTCGCTGGAAAACCGGGTGCTCGAGTACGTGGATCATCTGCATGAGCATTTCATCGATCCCGTCGTGATCCGCAACGGCCATTACATGCCGCCGCAACTTCCCGGCTACAGCATCGAAATGCATGCGGCGTCGCTTGATCAATATGTCTTTCCGGATGGGCCGGCCTGGCGGTCGTGAGGCGGCGCTGGCGACGCTTCTATAGCTAGCTGGCGTTCTTCATACGCCCATCGCGAGCCCATCGCTGCGCGGGTCATGCGCGCCCAGCGCATGCCCGTTGGCATCGATTGAGATCACGCCGGGATGTCCCGCCAGCGGACTCTGCTCCGCAATCGACGACACTTCGTGCCCTCGCGCTGCGAGCGCGGCCAGTACGTCGGCGCCTGCATCGTGTTCGATCTTCAGCGCGTCGCGCGTGTCCGAGAATGTCTTGCCGAGCAGAAAGCGCGGGCGAGTGAGCGCCGTGAGCGGATCCATGCCGTAGTCAATGAGCCGCGTGAGAATAGCGGCGAGCGTTTGCGGCTGACCGTCGGCGCCCTGCGTGCCGAACAGCACGCTCGGACGTTCCGCTTGCAGATACATGCCAGGCGTCAGCGTATGGAAGGGACGCTTGCCAGGCCGCAGCGCGTTGGGGTGCCGAGGATCGGTACTGAACGACGCGCCCCGGTTGTGCCAGAGAATGCCGGTGTCACCCGCCACGACGCCGCTGCCCCAATCGAAATAGACCGTCTGCAAGAGGCTCACCGAGTGGCCGGCACTATCCGTTGCACCAATGAACACGGTGTCGCCGTGACGAAAAACATGCGGCCATGTGCGTGCGTGGTGCATGTCGATCGATCGCGCGTGTGCATCGAGCGCCGCGGGCGCGAGCATCGTATCAACGGGCACGTCGTTGAAGTCCGGATCGCAGACGTAGCGGTCCCGATCAATAAACGCACATTTCACCGCTTCCACCAACAGATGATAGTAGTCGGCACTGCCTTCTTCGATTGTGCTGAAATCAAAGCGCTCCAGCGTGCCCATGATTTGCAGCGTCGTCACACCTTGTGTTGGCGGTTGCAGGCTGATGAGTTCACCACCTCGATAGGGCACGCGTAACGGCGCTTCTTCTCGGGCTCGGGTGACAGCGAGATCGGCTTGCGTGAGCGCGGAACCGGCGTCGCGCAGGCCGCGTGCGATGCGTTCCGCGAGTTCGCCCTCATAGAACTCGCGCGCGCCGAAGCGGGCAATGCGTTCAAGACTGCGCGCGAGCGCGGGCTGCGTGAAACGTTCGCCCGGCGCAGGAATGTGGCCGTGCGGCGCGAATGTCGCAGCGAAACCGGACTGCATGCGAAGATCGTCGGCACGCAGCGTCTGCCAGAAGTGCTGCGACTGCGTAACCGGAAAGCCCTCTTGCGCATATTCGATCGCGCGTTCGAACAGCGCGGACCATGGCACTTTTCCGCCCCAGGCTTTTTGGCTGTGCGCGAAGGCGCGCGCCCAGGTGTCGAGTGTGGCCGCGCTCGTGAGCGC
>NZ_JBAURZ010000114.1:0-25410 GCF_049581445.1 Paraburkholderia sp.
CGCGTCGGCTCCGGCAACCGCAGCCGCTGCACCTGATGCATCGGCCGCAGCCGCAGCCGCCGCACCTGCAGCACCGACCGCGCCGTTCTCGGTCGACTCGTCGAAGATCAATTCGGGCGACACCGCCTGGATGCTGACCTCCACGGCGCTCGTGCTGTTCATGACGATCCCGGGTCTGGCACTGTTCTACGGCGGCATGGTCCGCAAGAAGAACGTGCTTGCGACGCTGATGCAAAGCTTCGCGATCACCTGCGTCGTGACGATCGTCTGGGTGGTGGTGGGCTACAGCATCGCCTTCACGCCTGGCGGCATGTTCATCGGTGGCTTCTCGCGGATCTTCATGAGCGGGATGAACTACATCCACGGCGACAAGGCGACCACGCTGACGGTGAGCCACCTGGCTCCGACGATCCCGGAAACGGTCTACTGCGTGTATCAGATGACCTTCGCGATCATCACGCCGGCGCTGATTACGGGTGCATTTGCTGACCGTATGAAGTTCTCGGCCATGCTGGTGTTCATGACGCTGTGGTCGATCATCGTCTACTCGCCGATCGCTCACATGGTCTGGGAACCGACCGGCTGGCTGGCTAGCGCGGGCATCCTCGACTTCGCAGGCGGCACGGTGGTGCACATCAACGCCGGTATCGCAGGTCTGGTGTGCTGCCTGGTGCTCGGCAAGCGCGTCGGCTACGGCAAGGAAGTGATGGCGCCGCACAACCTGACGCTCACGCTGATTGGTGGCGCGATGCTGTGGGTGGGCTGGTTCGGTTTCAATGCAGGTTCGGCAGTGGCAGCAGACGGCCGTGCCGGCTTCGCAATGTTCGCAACCCAGGTTGCAACGGCAGCTGCAGCACTCGCATGGATGTTTGCTGAATGGATCGCCAAGGGCAAGCCGTCGGTGCTCGGTATCGTGTCGGGTGCAGTTGCTGGTCTGGTGGCCATTACGCCGGCTTCGGGCTTCGTCGGTATCGGCGGTTCGCTGGTCATCGGTATTGCCGCTGGCGTGATCTGCTTCTGGTCGGCTACGTGGCTCAAGGCCAAGCTCGGTTATGACGATTCGCTCGACGCCTTCGGCGTGCACTGCATCGGCGGTATCGTGGGTGCGCTCCTGACCGGTGTGTTCGCAGTCAAGGACATCGGCGGCGCGGACGGCAGCGTCATCCTGCAGGCCAAGGGCGTGCTGACGACGCTGGTCTACAGCGGCGTGGTGAGCTTCATCCTGCTGAAGGTGATCGATCTGGTGATGGGCATCCGCGTGACGGAAGAAGAAGAACGCGAAGGTCTGGACGTGAGCCTGCACGGCGAACACGTCGAATAAGGTTCGCAGAAGGTTCGAATAGGGCTTCAAACGCTCGAACCGCGTCAGGCAGTCAACGCCGTTCGAGCGATTTCGAATCAGAATCAAGCGCAGCGACATAGGCCCGCCCCTGGCGGGCCTTTTTCTTGGTGTGGCTTTACCGCTGTGGCTGGATAAATCGCGCTAAACTGGCTCGGACGGGCAGTCTGCGCCGACCGGCGGGGTTATGGTACCGATAGCCAGATTGCATTCCGTCCCGCTTGCGAATGGAGAAACCGTCCCCAAATGGGCAAAGCGTTTGCTCTACAATCTTTTTTCTCCAGTCTGCGAGTGATCAATGGTTCCGCACCTAGTTACGGCGTTAAACGGCCCGCTGCTCGATCTCGAGCGGAAGATCCTCGACGCTACACCCGCTATCGAACGCTGGTTCCGTCTTGAATGGCAGGAACATACGCCGCCGTTTTATTGCTCGGTCGATCTGCGTAACGCGGGCTTCAAGCTCGCGCCGGTCGACACCAATCTGTTCCCCGGTGCGTTCAACAATCTGCCCCAGGAAGTGTTGCCGCTTGCCGTGCAGGCGGCAATGGCCTCGATCGAGAAAATCTGCCCGGATGCCAAGAATCTGCTGGTGATTCCGGAGCAGCACACGCGTAACGCGTTTTACCTCGAGAACGTCGCGCGTCTCGCGACCATCATGCGTCAAGCGGGCTTGAACGTACGCTTCGGCACGCTCGACGAAAGCATCGTCGGTCCCGTCACCATTTCGCTTTCTGACGGGCAAAAGATTGTCCTCGAGCCGCTTGAACGCTCGGCCCGCCGGCTCGGGTTGAAGAATTTCGATCCGTGTTCGATTCTCCTGAACAATGATCTTTCTGCCGGCATTCCTCCGGTGCTCGAGAATTTGCACGAGCAATATTTGCTGCCGCCCTTGCACGCGGCGTGGGCCGTGCGCCGCAAGTCGACTCACTTCTCCTGCTATGACGACGTCGCGAAGAAGTTCGCGAAGATGGTCGAGATCGATCCGTGGATGATCAATCCGTACTTCGCTCACGTTGAAGGTGTCGACTTCCAGGAGCGCAGAGGTGAAGAGGCGCTGGCCGAGTCGATCGACGCGGTGCTGAAAAAGATCGGCAAGAAGTATCGCGAGTACGGCATTTCGGAGAAGCCGTATGTGGTCATCAAGTCGGACGCGGGCACTTATGGCATGGGCGTGATGACCGTGCACGACGCCTCGGAAGTCGCTGCGCTCACCAAGCGCGAGCGCGCGAAGATGGCCGCCACCAAGGAAGGTCTCGAAGTGCACGACGTGATCGTGCAGGAAGGCGTCTACACGTTCGAACGGATTGGCGAGGAAGTGGCCGAGCCGGTCGTGTACATGATCGACCGCTATGTGGTGGGCGGTTTCTACCGCGTGCATGGCAGCCGCGAGCGCGATCAGAATCTGAATGCGCCCGGCATGCACTTCGTGCCGCTCGGCTTCGAGCACACCGCGCTGCCGGATGCACATGCGAAGCCTGGCGTCGCGCCGCCGAACCGCTTCTATATGTACGGCGTGGTGGCGCGGCTTGGGTTGCTCGCGGCCTCGGTGGAGCTGGAGAAGACTGATCCAGAAGCGATTCAGGTCTGATAGCCAGACGCGCGTGCGAAGTGAACCCTCTCTATAACCGGGCCGCGCGATGCGGCGCTCCGCTCACCGCGTTAAGCTGAGCGGCGGGCAACGCAGCGAACAGCGACGCCCCTTGTTTAACGAATAATGCCAAGCCCATTAGGGGCGCACCAGGACCTCCATGGACATTCTGTTTATCGCCGATCCGCTAGATCGCTTCAAGATCTATAAGGATTCAACCTACGCCATGATGGCCGAGGCGGCCCGGCGCGGTCACACGCTCTTTACGTGCGAGCCGCAACACCTCGCGTGGAGCGGGGCCGACGTGGAGGCGAACGTCCAGCGCTTTACGATTGTCGGCGACCAGTCGGACGGCCATCGCGAGCCGTGGTACGCGGCCGAGTCCGCCGCGCCGCGCTCGCTGAAGAGCTTTGGCGCAGTGCTGATGCGCAAGGACCCGCCGTTCGACATGGAATACGTGACGTCCACGTGGTTGCTCGAAATGGCGGAACGCGGCGGCGCGCGCATCTTCAACAAACCGCAGGCGATTCGTGACCATTCGGAAAAACTCGCCATCGGCGAGTTTCCGCAGTTCGTTGCGCCGACGCTCGTCACCCGCGACGCGGCAAGACTGCGCGCTTTCCACGCCGAGCACGGCGACGTGATCCTCAAGCCGCTCGACGGCATGGGCGGCATGGGCGTGTTTCGTGTGAAAGCGGATGGCATGAACCTCGGCTCGATCATTGAAATGTTGAGCCACGACGGTGCGCGCTCGGTGATGGCGCAGAAATTCATCCCCGACATCAAGGAGGGTGACAAACGGATTCTGCTGATCGGCGGCAAGGCGGTGCCGTTTTCGCTGGCACGTATTCCGCAGGGCAACGAAGTGCGCGGCAATCTCGCCGCGGGCGGTCTGGGCGTTGCGCAGCCGCTGACAGAAAACGATCGTAAGATCGCCGACACGCTGGGTCCGTTGCTGGCTGCGCGCGGTCTGCTACTGGTCGGGCTGGATGCGATTGGCGACTACCTGACTGAAGTGAACGTGACGAGCCCGACGTGCTTCCGGGAAATCATGGACCAGACGGGCTTCGATGTGGCCGCCATGTTCATCGACGCGCTGGAGCGCGCGGCGCCCTGATTGCCTGGGTCAAGGCCGCGCCGTCCGGAGAGCGGGGCGGCGTGCCGCGTCGTGGCGTGTTGCGCGCAGGAAACGCCGGGCTGCTGCCAGCGAACAAGTGGCGAAAGCGCGAAAATGACCCTGCTACAATGCCCCGTCTTCGCGCAAACAGGCGTGGAAAAGGCATGAAGCGGACATAACAGGCACAAAGCAGGCGCTCGCTGCCGGACCGTGCAGGTCCGCAAGCAGGCGCAGGGAGACGCCGATCCGACCCTCCTGACCATCGGCCGGTCGAGGGTGTGACAGCCGGGCAATGCCCGCGCTACGGTTCACGGCCGTTTTTGCAGCAAGGCTGACATGGCAGGCATTCTGATCATTGCGCACACTCCGCTCGCTACCGCGTTGCGCGAGTGCGTCGCCCACGTTTATGGCGGCTTACCCGCCCGCATCGGCGTAATCGACGTGACGCCGGATTGCGATCCCGCTCAGGTCGTCGCGTTCGCTTACTCGGAGATTGAACGGCTCAAGGAAGAGAACGGTGCGCTGGTGCTCACCGACATGTTTGGCGCCACGCCGTCGAACATTGCCGCGCGGCTGGCGACGCTGCCCAACGTGCGCGTGCTGGCAGGCGTGAACCTGCCCATGCTGCTGCGTGCGGTCTGTTACCGCACCACGCCGCTTGAGACGCTGGTCGACAAGGCGCTGGCGGGTGCCACCAAGGGGGTGCACGCCATCGGTCCGGCCACGCCGGTACCCGTTGCACCGCCCGCAGGGTCGGACGAGTGCCTGCCGGCCATGCCGCCCGAGACCGATCTGACCCATAAGCACGGGTCGACCAGTCTCTAATCGCTTCGGCTGGGATTCCAGCTGGTTTCAATTTCATCTTTCATAACATCAACACCCGCGCTTCGGACCACCACATGCTGCAACAGGAAACGACGATTGTGAACAAGCTGGGGCTGCACGCGCGCGCGTCGGCCAAATTGACGCAACTCGCGGGCAACTTCCAGGCGGAAATCTGGATGAGCCGCAACGGGCGGCGCATTAACGCAAAGAGCATCATGGGTGTGATGATGCTGGCCGCCGGGATCGGCAGCACGGTGCTGATCGAAACTGAAGGCTCCGACGAACAGGACGCCATGGACGCACTGCTGAAACTCATCGCTGATAAATTCGGCGAGGGTCAGTAATTGCCGCGGGTACAGAATCGTCAGTGTCATGACGCCGCGGTTTGCCGCGGCGTTTTTTTTCGCGAGTCACAATCAGCGGTGTGGCGTTGAGAGGTTGAGGTCGTCGTCTGATCGCAAGCTGCGGGTAGGCGAGATGTCGGCGACGCGGGTGAAATTCTTGTTGCGCCGCACAGCGCGCAAGCACGCGGCGTGCCGCTGTGGAATTTATAATGACAGGCAAGGTCTGAGAGCATTGCAGCGGTCTACCGCGGCATCACACAACTAGAGGAGGTGCGCGTGTCCTTCACGCTGCATGGAATTCCCGTGTCACGCGGTATCGCCATCGGGCGGGCTTATCTGATCGCCCCGGCTGCACTCGACGTCGACCACTATTTGATCGAACCCGCGCAGATCGAGGGCGAGGTCGAGCGTTTTCGTTCGGCCCAGCAACTCGTTCATCGGGAGCTCGATGCATTGCGCGAGGATCTCGCGGCCGATGCGCCGAGTGAGATGGGCGCGTTCATCAACGTTCATTCAATGATCCTGAACGATGCAATGCTCGTCCAGGAAACAATCGATCTGATCCGCACGCGCCGCTATAACGTTGAATGGGCGCTCACCGAACAGCTCGAACGCCTGTCGCGCCATTTCGACGACATTGAAGACGAGTATCTGCGCGAGCGTAAAGCCGACATCCAGCAAGTGGTCGAGCGGGTGCTGAAGGCCCTTAAGGGCGCATCAGCGGGAAGCCTCGTGGGAAACGTGCACGGCACGTGTGACGAAATGATCGTGGTCGCACACGACATCGCGCCGGCGGACATGATGCAGTTCAAGACGCAGACCTTTCAGGGCTTCGTCACGGATCTGGGCGGACGCACCTCGCATACGGCGATCGTCGCCCGCAGCCTGGGGATTCCGGCTGCGGTGGGCGTGCAGCACGCCAGCGCCCTGATTCACCAGGACGATCTGATCATCGTCGACGGTGACCACGGGATTGTGATCGTCGACCCCGCGCCGATCGTCCTCGAAGAATATTCGTACCGGCAAAGCGAGAAGGCGCTCGAGCAGCGCAAGCTGCAGCGCCTGAAGTTTTCGCCCACGCAGACGCTGTGCGGCACGCGGATCGAACTGTGCGCGAACATCGAATTGCCCGACGACGCCAAGGCGGCGGTGGACGCGGGTGCAACCGGCATTGGCCTGTTCCGCACAGAGTTCCTGTTCATGAACCATAAGAACAAGCTGCCGGAAGAGGACGAGCAATTCGAGGCTTACCGCCGCGCGGTGGAGTTGATGAATGGCCTGCCGGTGACGATCCGCACGATCGACGTGGGTGCGGACAAGCCGCTCGATTCGATGGGCAGCAGCGGTGATGGCTACGAAACCGCGCCGAACCCGGCGCTCGGGTTGCGGGCGATCCGCTGGAGCCTGTCTGAGCCGCAGATGTTCCTCACGCAACTGCGCGCCATTCTGCGTGCCTCGGCGTTCGGCACGGTGAAAATCCTGATTCCGATGCTGGCGCACGCGCAGGAAATCGACCAGACGCTCGATCTGATCCGCGAGGCCAAGCGGCAACTTGACGACGCCGGTCTCGCCTATGCGCCGAACGTGCAAGTTGGCGCGATGATCGAGATCCCGGCGGCTGCGATTGCGTTGCCGTTGTTCCTGAAGCGGCTCGATTTCCTGTCGATTGGCACGAACGACCTGATCCAGTACACGCTGGCCATCGACCGTGCCGACAATTCGGTCGCGCATCTGTACGACCCGTTGCACCCGGCGGTGCTGCATCTGATTGCCTTCACACTGCGTGAGGCGAAACGCGCAGGTGTGCCGGTGTCGGTGTGCGGCGAAATGGCGGGAGATCCTGCGTTGACACGACTTCTGCTGGGCATGGGTCTCACCGAGTTTTCGATGCACCCGAGTCAGTTGCTGGTGGTCAAGCAGGAAATTCTGCGCTCGCACGTGAAGACCCTGGAGAAGCCTGTGGCCGACGTGCTGGCATCGTTCGAACCGGAAGAGGTACAGGCTGCGCTGAAGCTCGTCTCGCTGGCGTGAGCCGGGCATTAGCATTGAGGTTGGCGTTGGTATTGATGTGCCCCGGTCGGCTGCGGCCGGGGCACACCTGGCTGCTTCGCTTAGTGACGATGCGCCTCGCCGCACACCGGGCAATCCGGCTGGCGCGCAATGCGCATCGTGTTCCATTCCATCCGCAGTGAATCGAGCATCATCAGGCGTCCCACCAGCGGCGTGCCGATACCCGCAATCACGCGCAAGGCCTCGGCCGCTTGCATCGCGCCGATGATGCCCACCGTGGGCGCAAACACCCCCATCGTTGAACAGGCCACCTCCTCGAACGGCTGATCCTCCGGAAACACGCACGCGTAGCAAGGCGAGGCCGCGTCGCGGAAATCAAAGGTGCTGATCTGCCCATCGAAACGCAGCGCCGCACCTGACACGAGCGGCACGCCGTGCGCACAGCAAGCGCGGTTGATGGCGTGCCGAGTCGCAAAGTTATCAGTGCAATCAAGGACGACCGTGGCGTGCGGCACGGCGGCAGCAAGCCACGCGTCGTCGACACGTTGCGCAACCGCGTCCACCACGACGTCGGGATTAATTTGCGCAATTGTGTCGCGTCCGGAATCAACCTTGAGACGACCCACCGACGCCGTCGCGTGGAGGATTTGCCGTTGCAGGTTGGTGAGGTCAACCGTGTCGGCGTCGACCAGTGTCAGTTTGCCAACCCCCGCGGCTGCCAGATACATCGCGGCCGGTGAGCCCAGGCCGCCCGCTCCGACGACGATGGCGTGCGCATCCAGGAAGCGCTGCTGAGCCTCGATGCCGAGTTCATCGACGAGGATATGGCGGGAATAGCGGAGCAGTTGGTCGTCGTTCATCGCGGGGCGCGTTCGTGGGTTGCGCGGAGAGAGGCAGGCGGGGGCATCAAAGGATGCGAAGGACCTGCTGCGCGTGGGTTGCAGGGTTTATTTTAATCGCGCTGCAGAAGAAGAGCGGGCCATCGCAGCGTACGCTGCGATGGCCCGTCAAATGAAGCAGTAAGGCTGCTTTAGTTGCCTTGCGAGGCCGGGGTGGGCTCCGAAGCCGGCGTGGTGGCCGATGCGCCCATGCCCGGAACCGGGTTGGTCGGCTTCACGGCTACCGGCGCCGATGCCGATTGCTCCGGCTTGTTCTGCGCCAGGCGACGCTCGGAGAGCGACTTCGACTCCTGCACCGGCTTGCCTTCCAGCTTGTTCAAGCCCTGTTGCAGCATGAAGTCGTCGGCCGAGCCGAACTCGACCGGCTTGCGGTCGCGGTCCTTCTGGCGCTGTTCCGGCGTCTTCTTGTCGTTCTGCTCTTCAAGCGCACGCAACTGGTCCATGCGCTCCTGCTCGCGCTGTTCCTGTTCCTTCTTCTCGTTCGGATCCTGGGTGTTCGCGAGGTGGTTCGAGTAGTCGACTTCACGCGTCACTAGTGCGTCGTCCGGATCGCCGTCAGCGTATTGATCCACTGCGACATCCGGGCGGATGCCCTTGTTCTGGATCGAACGGCCGCTCGGCGTGTAGTAGTACGCCGTGGTCAAACGCAGCGCGGTGTCGGCCGTCATCGGACGCACCGTTTGCACCGAACCCTTGCCGAAGGTGGTCTTGCCGACGATCAGCGCACGATGTTGATCCTGCAGCGCACCCGCGACGATTTCCGACGCCGACGCCGAGTAGGCGTTGGTCAGCACAATCATCGGCACGGTCTTGAAGATCGGCGCTTCGTCCTTCAGCGGATCGCTGTCAAACGACGGCAGGCGGTAGTTGTCGTAAGTGTCGCGATAGACCTGCTTCGAATCAGGGATCTGCCCGTTGGTGGACACGACCACCGAATCCGGCGGCAGGAAGGCGCCAGCCACACCCACCGCGCTTTGCAGCAAACCGCCGCCGTTATTGCGCAGATCGAGGATCAGGCCCTTCAGGTTCGGCTGCTGGCGTGCGATGTTCTGAAGGCTCGCGGCCAGGTCAGGTGTGGTGCGCTCCTGGAAGCTGGTGATGCGGATATACGCATAACCCGGCGCCAGGATCTTCATCTTCACGCTCTTCACATTGATGATGGCGCGCGTCACCGTGAGCGGGAACGTGCGGTCATCGGTCTTGCGGAAGATGGTAAGGGTGACCTTGGTGCCCGGGTCGCCGCGCATCTGCTTGACCGCCTGGTCGAGCGTCATGCCCCGGACCGGCTTGTCGTTGATGCGCGTGATCAGGTCGCCGGGACGGATGCCGGCGCGAAACGCTGGGGTGTCTTCGATCGGCGAGATGACCTTGATCAGGCCGTCTTCCGACGAGATTTCAATGCCGAGGCCCGCGAAACGGCCCTTGGTCTGTTCCTGCAGTTCTTCGTAGTCGGTCTTGTCGAGATACGACGAGTGCGGATCGAGGCTCGATACCATGCCCTTGATGGCGGCAGTCAGCAACTTCTTGTCGTCGACCGGTTCCACATATTCATGCTTGATCTGGCCGAAAACTTCGGCGAAGAGCCTCAACTGGTCCAGCGGCAGCGGGGCGGCCGCGTTGGCGGCAGCGGTACTGCTGGCAGGTTGCTGGGCCGAGGCGGAAAGTTGCAGTGTTGCAAAAACGCCGGTAGCAAGGCCCGCGGCAATCAGGCCGATATTTTTCAGGTTCTTTCGCATAGAGTCTGTTGCGGTCGGAAGCGCGTGGCTGCGTCAAAGAGATGGGGACGGACAAGTATAACTGCACACCTGCTCAGACAGGGGTACAGCGCTGACAATCGAGGTTCGACAACACCGGCCGGGGCAGGTTCGTGAGTTGGGCGCTGACCGTAAAAGTAATGTGCGGTAACGGCGCCGCTGCGGCACCGGGGTGCGGTGCCGGGGGCGCTGGCGTTGCGGTTCCCGGCCGGTTGTGCCGGAAACCACTGTATTTCCCGCAGTTTTGCGCAGTTTTGAATTGCGCCTTACGACGCAAATCAATGCCGCAGCCTCGCCAGGTCAACGCCGTCTAGTCTTCAGCCGGCCTTGCCCTGTTTCGCCACTGCCGCCTGCGCCTTGGCAATAGCGTCCTGGTCGCCCAGGTAATAGTGCTTGATCGGCTTGAGGTCGGCGTCCAGTTCATACACGAGCGGCACGCCGTTCGGAATGTTCAGGCCGACGATGTCGTCGTCCGAGATGTTGTCCAGGTACTTCACCAGCGCCCGGATCGAATTGCCGTGAGCGGCGATCACCACCTTGCGGCCCGACTTGATGGCCGGCGCGATGGACTCGTTCCAGATGGGCAGCACGCGGGCCACCGTGTCTTTCAGGCATTCGGTGAGCGGCAACTCTTCACGCGGCACTTTCGCGTAGCGCGGGTCGTTGTAGGCGGTACGCTCGTCGGACGGGTCGAGTGCGGGCGGCGGCGTGTCATAGCTGCGACGCCAGACCAGCACCTGTTCGTCGCCGAACTTGGCGGCGGTTTCCGCCTTGTTCAGACCCGACAGCGCACCGTAATGGCGCTCGTTGAGACGCCACGAATGCACCACCGGCAGATACATCAGGTCCATCTTGTCCTGCACGTGCCACAGCGTGCGGATCGCGCGCTTGAGCACGGACGTGTAGGCGATGTCGAATGTGTAGCCGGACTCCTTCAGGAGGACACCAGCCTGCTGCGCTTCGTTGTTGCCCTGTTCGGTGAGGTCGACGTCGACCCAGCCAGTGAAGCGGTTTTCCTTGTTCCACGTCGATTCGCCGTGGCGGATGAGAACGAGTTTGTACATGAGAAGGCCGGTCGGTAGTAAGGAAGCGGTAAAGCGCGGCGGACGCGGCCAGGTAGGCCGTCGCCATCGCGTCAGGCGGTTATTTTATAATGGTCGGATTGCCCTTTCCGATTTTTCCGATTTCTCTCTTTTTCGGCGGATTTTCCGTGAAGTTTTTCACCGATTACACAAACCTTGTACTCATCGCGATCGTCCTCATCTCCGGTGGGTTGCTCCTGTGGCCGACGATCGTCCGGCGGGGCCGCGGCGGCCTGAACGCTGCCGCAGCCACGCAGCTGATCAACCGCCGCAACGCCGTGGTCATTGACCTGCGGCCGGCGGCGGAGTTCGCTAACGGGCATCTGCCCGCGGCGCGGCACCTTGAATTTGCGGAACTGCAGGCCAAGGTCGGCCAGCTTGTGAAGAACAAGAGCAACCCGGTGCTGCTGGTGTGCCAGAACGGCCAGCAGTCGAACAAGGCAGTGCGTGTCGTACAGGATGCCGGCTACGCCGAAGTCCATGTGCTGGAAGGCGGCCTGAACGCCTGGCAGCAAGCCGGCATGCCGGTTGTGAAACAAGGAGCAGCGAAGTGAACAAGGTAGTCATGTACAGCACCCAGGTGTGCCCTTATTGCCAGATGGCCGAACGTCTTTTAAAGTCGCGCGGCGTCGAAAACGTCGAGAAGGTGCTGATCGACAAGGATCCGGCCCGGCGTGAGGAGATGATGAGCCGTACTGGCCGTCGCACGGTGCCGCAGGTGTTCATCGGCGAGACGCACGTGGGTGGCTACGATGACCTTTCCGCGCTTGATCGCGCGGGAGGTCTGACGCCGCTGCTCGAAGCGGCTTAAGTCTGTCGTCGGTTCGCCGTTTGGCGGACTGAAGCACGGCTCGCGGCGAGTACGCAAAGTAGTAACAGACTAGCCGGTGCGTCGTGACCCGCGGTGGGGGCGGCGCATCGCAAGGATCCGGCGTGCCGTGGCAGCATGGCGCGCCGCAATGACCATATTCAGGGAAACATCCAAATCATGTCCGACGAAAACAACCAGCCGTTCTTCAATATCCAGCGCATCTACCTGAAGGACATGTCGCTCGAGCAGCCGAATTCGCCGTCCATTTTCCTCGAACAGGAAATGCCGTCGGTCGAAGTCGAAGTCGACGTGAAGGCCGAGCGTCTTGCCGACACCGTGTTCGAAATCCTCGTGACCGGCACGGTGACGGCCAAGGTGACCGACAAGGTGGCGTTCCTGATCGAAGCCAAGCAGGCCGGTATTTTCGATATCCGGAATATCCCGGCTGAGCAGATTGATCCGCTGGTGGGCATTGCCTGCCCGACGATCCTGTTCCCGTACCTGCGCTCGAACATCGCCGACGCGATCACTCGCGCCGGTTTCCCGCCGATCCACCTTGCGGAAATCAACTTCCAGGCCCTGTACGAGCAGCGCCTTGCCCAACTGGGCACGCAAGAGGGCGCGGCGCAAAACGGCGTCACGCACTAAGGCGTCGCGGGTAGTGCCGGGTATGAAAGTCGCCGTTCTCGGCGCTGGTGCATGGGGTACCGCACTCGCCGGCCATCTGGCTGCGCGGCACGATACCGTATTGTGGGCGCGCGAGCCGGCGCTGGTTGCTGAAGTTGCCGCCGCGCGGCAAAACGCCCGCTACCTTGCGGGCGTTACGTTGCCTGCCGCGCTTCGCTACGAAACAGATCTCGCTGCGGCGCTCGATCACGCGCTGGCGGATGAGGCGTTATGCGTCGTCGCTACGCCGGTGGCGGGTTTGCGTGGGCTGTTCCAGGCCATGCGCGACGCCGGCAAGGTGCCCGCCAATGTGATCTGGCTCTGCAAGGGCTTTGAAGCGGATACGCAACGCTTGCCGCATCAGGTGGTCGCCGCTGAACTGGCCGGACATGGCAGCAACGGTGTGCTCTCGGGGCCTAGTTTCGCGCGAGAAGTGGGTCAGGGGTTGCCTGTGGCGCTTACGGTCGCCAGTGCGTCGGCTGTGTGCCGCGAACGGACCGTGGCGGCGTTCCATCATGGCGCAATGCGCATCTACACCGGCGATGACATCGTCGGCGTGGAAGTGGGTGGCGCAGTGAAGAACGTGCTGGCCATCGCAACGGGCATCGCTGACGGCCTCGGTCTTGGCCTGAACGCGCGGGCCGCGTTGATCACCCGTGGTCTGGCGGAAATGTCGCGGCTGGGCGTGACGCTGGGCGGTCGTGCCGAAACCTTCACCGGTCTCACCGGACTCGGCGACCTCATCCTGACTGCGACGGGCGATCTGTCGCGCAATCGCACGGTGGGTATACAACTCGCCTCGGGTCGTACGCTCAAGGATATCCTTGACGGACTCGGGCACGTCGCCGAAGGCGTGCGCTGCGCCCAGGCGGTGCTCGCCATTGCCAATGCTCACGGCATTGACATGCCGATCACCCAGGCGGTCTGTGCGGTGCTGTTCGACGGTGTCGCACCACGCGATGCGGTTAGCGCACTGTTACGGCGAGACGCCAAAGCCGAGTAGCAACCGCCCGCTGCGAGATGGGGCGCGGAGGGCCTTACGGTCGGCCGCGCAGTTTGGCCGCCGCACCTCGCGCCTCAGTTTGGCGCATCAATTCGGCCCTTCAGCTAGCCTTTTCGACTCCCGCTGAACGGTTGTCCCCACTTCGCTGTCCACGTCTTATCGACGTTCCAGGTGGCGAGGTGCTCCATGTTCATCTCAGATCATTGTTCGCTCGAGGCGCGCGTCGTCGACATCACGACGCTTGCCTTCGATGCCATCGTCAACGCAGCGAACACTTCGCTGCTTGGCGGCGGAGGGGTCGACGGTGCGATCCACCGTGCAGCCGGTCGTGGGTTGTTACACGAGTGTGAAACGCTGGGCGGTTGCGCCACCGGCGACGCGAAAATCACCGCCGGCTATCAGCTACCGGCGAAGCACGTGATTCACGCTGTGGGGCCGGTGTGGCACGGCGGTGCGCATGGCGAGGCGGCCCAACTGGCCTCCTGCTACCGGCGCGCCCTGGAACTCGCAGACGCGGCGGCGTGTAAAAGCATCGCCTTTCCCGCTATCAGTTGTGGCGTATACCGGTTTCCCGCGGAAGACGCGGTGGGAATCGCAGTCGGCACGGTGATTGAAACGCTGCCGCGCGTGCCGTCGATCGAGCGTGTGCTATTCGCCTGCTTCGACGATGCAATGTTCGCCCGCTACGAGGCCGAGTTGACAGCGCGCCGTCAGGCGCCGCCTTCGAATCCAGCCTGACGCCACGCTTCGAACACCACGATGGCCACCGTATTCGACAGGTTCAGACTGCGGTTGCCTGGCCGCATGGGCAAGCGCACCCGTTGCGGACCCGAGAACTGATCGAGCACGGCATCCGGCAGGCCGCGCGTCTCCGCGCCGAACACAAACCAGTCGCCAGGTAAAAAGGCGTGGGCGTGGAACGCGCCCGAGCCGCGCGTGGTGAACGCGAACATGCGCGCCGGATCGGGCGACTCCTTGGCGACGAAGGCGGTCCAGTCGGCATGCACATGCATTTGTGCGTACTCGTGGTAGTCGAGGCCCGCACGCCGCATCTTGGCGTCGTCAAGTGGAAAGCCGAGCGGTTCAATCAGATGGAGACGCGCGCCGGTGTTGGCGCACAGCCGGATCACGTTGCCGGTGTTAGGCGGAATTTCGGGTTCGACGAGAACGACGTTAAACATGATGTGAGCGAGTAGAGACTAGTTTTTCGGCGTGCGCAGCGCGACGAAGTTGGTTACGCGCCGCGCGCCGGCCGCCTTGAGCACGCGGGCAAGTGCTTCGAGCGTGGCGCCGGTGGTCATGACATCGTCGACGACCGCTATGTGCAGACCTTGCACCGGCGCCGTGACGGCGAAGGCCCGGCCGACATTCAGCCGCCTCGCGTCATGATCGAGACGCGATTGCGGTGCGGTGTCGACGACACGTTTGAGCAGCGTGGCATTGCTGCGCACGTGCAGCGCTTTGGCGAGCGGCTTCGCGATCTGCCATGCCTGGTTATAGCCACGCTCGACGAGTCGCTTCGCGGCCAGCGGCACCGGCACAACCAGATCAGGCTGCTGCGATGGCTCGAGCCGGTCATCGGCGAGGCGGGCGAGCCGCTGCGCGAACTCGCGCGCGAGCATCAGACGGGCGCGAAATTTCAGCCCGACTGCGAGGGCATCGAGCGGCGCACGGTAATCGGCAAGCGCAAAGGTGGCATCGAACGGCCGCGGCGAGCTCACGCAATCGCCACACTGATAGTCCGGCCGCGCCCCCCGCCGCGAGCGGGACAACGGCACCGCGCAAACCAGGCAACGCAAGCGCGTTTCATTCGAGTACGCCTCGTCACAACCGGCGCAGAGCGTGGTCTGCGACAAATTGCCGCATAGCGCACATAGGTTAGGCAAGGCCGCATGAACGAGACATGGCCACGCCGAACCCAACCGGGTCGCAAAACGCGCAAGCCGGCTACCGGAGACAGAGGTTGATACCTGAAATCGCATGAATGGTCCGCCCGCGAAGGGCCTCCTGCGCTGAACGGAGGGGAGCGAGCGAGTATACTTCGCACTCTTCGTCCGTGTGACTCCCATGTCCTCAACTCCCGCAAAATCCAGCCGTCCGGCCTATGATTCCCGGCGCCTGCAAAGGATTTTCGACCGCCGCGCGGCGACCTTCGACGACGTCGCGTTCCTGCCGCGCGAGATCGCGCAACGCATGCGTGAGCGTCTCGACTTCATCAAGGTGAACCCTTCGAGCGTCCTCGACGCGGGCTGCGGCGCCGGGGAAGACCTCCCCGGCCTGCGCGAACGTTTTCCCGAAGCGCCCGTGTTCGGCACGGATCTCTCGCATGCAATGTTGACGCGAGCGCTTCAGCATGACGCGGGCGACACCAGCTGGCGGCGCTTCCTGCCGGCTTCGATCGGCAAGGCGCTGGGCGCGCGCGGTCCGCGTTTTGCGCAGGCTGATTTCTCCGCACTGCCGTTTGCCGCCGGTGCCTTTGAATTCATCTGGTCCAATCTGGCGTTGCACTGGCACTCACAACCCGATCTGGTGTTTCCTGAATGGCAACGCGTGCTCAAGGTGGGCGGCCTGCTGATGTTCAGCACGCTCGGCCCGGATACCCTCAAAGAGCTGCGGGGCGCCTATGCTGAAGTAGAGGCGGCTCACGGCGTGCCATCGCGCAAGCACGTGATCGATTTTGTCGACATGCATGATCTAGGCGATATGCTGGTCGAGAGCGGCTTTGAAATCCCCGTGATGGACCAGGAAACCATCACCATTACCTACAAGTCTCCGCAGTCGCTGCTTGCCGACGTGCGCCGCTGGGGCGCTTACCCGTTCGAGCGGGAAGCCGCGGCGGGCAGTACTGCCCGGCGTCTCCACAAGGCACTGCTGGCTGCGCTGGAAGCGCGCCGCCGCGCTGATGGCACGCTTGCGCTGACTTTCGAGGTGATCTATGGACATGCATGGAAAGCGGTGCCGCGCACGACGGCTGAAGGTCACGGGATCATCCGTCTCGAGGACATCGGACGAGGTCCGTCACGGAATAGATGAAGCGGTAAAGAGGGCATCCGTTATGTCTGAGATTAGCGGGGCAAAAGTGTTTGACATGGTGCGTCAAAAGGGCGCAGAGGCTTGTCCCGCCGGGCTTGCGGGCCGATAGGGCGTTGCTTGTGGATGCCATAGAACGCGCCTATAATGCGTCAGTTTGTCGCTCGGAGTACCCACTTCGGGGCGGTAGGCCCGAGGCGCTGGGCTGCAGGACAGGGAAGAGGCAGGGCAAGAGCAAGAGGCAATTCGCGGGAGACAGCGATGGCGTCATCTGATCTGCTGGCGGAACCTGAACCAGTCCTGAAAGACTGGACGATGAAGCGCAACTGTTCGGTGTCCCCGAAGCAGTTCGTATGCTTTTACGTATCGCTTGCAGTGTTCTCGCTGCTGATTGCTTTCATGCTGGTTCTGGTCGGCGCCTGGCTGGTGTTGCCGTTCACCGGAATCGATTTGCTAGCGGTAGGGATCGCTTTTGCAATATATGCGCGTCATGCTGTGGACTACGAACGCGTCCGGCTGTTTCCAAACCGGCTCGTGATCGAGCGGGTGAGTGCGGAGCAACTCACCCAGTTCGAATTCAATCCGCGCTGGGTGCGCATTGAAGCAGGCGCAACACCGCGTGACCAGATCAAACTGGTCTCGCGTGGCCAGACGATCATGATCGGGCAACATCTTGCGCAGTATCGGCGCGCGCAGTTCGCAGGCGAATTGAGCATGTGGCTCAGGCGGTGCTAGACGCTCCGAAGTCCGCGCCGTTCCAGGGGGAGCGCGAGACAGCCTTCCAGCGGGGTCGAGGGTTTGAATGGAAATTTTGGGTAAGGAAGCTATGAAAACAATCAAGCGAGCCCTCATGGGTGGGCTGGCGCTCAGCGGACTGCTCTTTGCAGGCGCGGCGCTGGCAGTGGGTGATAGTCCGGGCGGCCCTGCCGTCAATGAGATCAATCTCCAGCCGCCCGCAACCGCGATCGCCGAGGAGCTCTACCACCTCCATACGTTCATGTTGATCCTCTGTACGGTGATCTTCGTGGGCGTGTTTGGCGTGATGTTCTATTCGGTCTTTGCGCACCGCAAGTCGAAAGGACACAAAGCTTCCCATTTCCACGAAAGCACCACCGTCGAAATCATCTGGACGATCGTGCCTTTCGTCATCGTCGTGCTGATGGCGCTGCCGGCCACCAAGACCGTTGTCGCGATGAAGGACACGTCCAACTCCGACGTCACCATCAAGGTGACCGGCTATCAATGGAAGTGGGGCTACGACTACGTGAAGGGCCCGGGCGAAGGCATCAGCTTCCTGTCCACGCTCAGCACACCGCGCGCTGAGACCGACGGCACGCAGCCCATTACCGATACCTATCTGCAGGAAGTCGACAACCCGCTCGTGGTGCCGGTCGACAAGAAGATCCGCATCATCACCACCGCGAACGACGTGGTCCACTCGTGGTATGTGCCGGCCTTCGGCGTGAAGCAGGACGCGATTCCAGGCTTCGTGCGCGACACCTGGTTCAAGGCTGACAAGACAGGCACGTTCCGCGGCTTCTGTACCGAGTTGTGCGGCAAGGAACACGCGTTCATGCCGGTAGTCGTCGAGGTGCTCTCGGCTGACGACTATGCGAAGTGGGTCGACAACGAGAAGAAGAAAATGGCCGCCGGTGCCGACGATCCGAACAAGACCTACACGATGGCTGAGCTGATGGAGCGCGGCGGGAAGGTCTACACGTCGAACTGCGCAGTCTGCCACCAGCCGACCGGCAAGGGCGCAGGGGCGTTCCCGGCGCTGGACGGCAGCAAGATCGCCAACGGTCCGATCGCCCAGCACGTCAGTCTCGTGCTGAAGGGCAAGAATGCGATGCCGTCGTGGGCGCCGACGCTGTCCGATGTCGAAATCGCTTCGGTGATCACCTACGAACGTAACTCGTGGGGCAACCACACCGGCGACATTCTCCAACCTCGCCAGGTCGCTGATGCACGCAATGGCAAGCTGCCGGAAGGCGGCGACCATACGGCTGATGCAGCAACGGGCGCAAGTGGCGCTGCTGGTGCGGCAGTCGCGAGCGGTGCTGAGGCAGCGAGCGGCAATGACGCCGCTTCGGCTGCGGCACCGGCTGCGGGCTCAGGTAGCGCAGCGTCGCAACCGCAGGCAGCGGCGCTGCCGGCCAACGTCTACTTCGAAATGGGCAAGAGCACGCTGCCGGACGACGCAAAGGCTGCGGTCGACGCCGCCTCGGACTACGCCAAGGCGCATCCGGACGCGAAATTCACGGTGTCGGGCTTCACTGATGCAACGGGTTCAGCAACAGCCAACGCCAAGCTCGCGAAGAGCCGCGCAGAAGCCGTGCGCGATGCACTGAAGGCCGCCGGCATTGCCGAAGACCATATTATTTTGCAGAAGCCGGAAACGGTCACAGGCGGCAGCGATGCAAAAGAAGCCCGCCGTGTCCAGATTAGCCCAGCAGCCTGACGTGTTCATGGTCAGCAGCGCAGTATTCGCATTAGGAGATTGTCATGTCTAGCGTTGGACACGATGTAGTTGCGGGCCACGAGCACGTACACGGCGACCATGCCCATGGGGTACCCCATGGCTGGCGTCGCTGGCTGTATGCCACCAACCACAAGGATATCGGTACGCTGTACCTGATCTTCTCGTTCGTCATGTTCCTGTCCGGGGGCGTGATGGCGTTGATGATCCGTGCAGAGCTGTTTGAGCCGGGTCTGCAGATCATGCGCCCCGAGTTCTTCAACCAGTTGACCACCATGCACGGCCTGATCATGGTGTTTGGCGCGATCATGCCGGCCTTCGTGGGTTTCGCGAACTGGATGATTCCGCTGCAGATCGGCGCCTCCGATATGGCGTTCGCGCGGATGAACAACTTCAGCTTCTGGCTGCTGCCGGTGGCGGCTGTCCTGCTGGTGGGTTCGTTCTTCGCACCGGGCGGTGCGACCGCAGCCGGCTGGACGCTGTACGCGCCGCTGTCGACGCAGATGGGCCCGGGCATGGACTTCGCGATTTTCGCGGTCCACTTGATGGGCGCCTCGTCGATCATGGGCGGGATCAACATTGTTGTGACGATCCTGAACCTGCGCGCGCCGGGTCTGACGTTGATGAAGATGCCGATGTTCGTCTGGACGTGGCTCATCACGGCTTACCTGCTGATTGCCGTGATGCCGGTTCTGGCCGGTGCGATCACCATGCTGCTGTTCGATCGCCACTTCGGCACGTCGTTCTTCAACGCAGCGGGCGGTGGCGACCCGGTGATGTACCAGCATATCTTCTGGTTCTTCGGGCACCCCGAGGTCTACATCATGATCTTGCCGGCGTTCGGGATCGTGTCGCAGGTGATCCCGGCCTTCTCGCGCAAGCCGCTGTTCGGCTATAGCTCGATGGTGTACGCCACGTCGTCGATCGCAATCCTGTCGTTCATGGTCTGGGCACACCACATGTTCGCTACGGGCATGCCGGTGACGGGCCAGCTGTTCTTCATGTACGCGACGATGCTGATCGCGGTGCCGACCGGCGTGAAGGTGTTCAACTGGGTCGCGACGATGTGGCGCGGTTCGCTGAGCTTCGAAACGCCGATGCTGTTCGCGGTGGGCTTCCTGTTCGTGTTCACGTTTGGCGGTCTGACGGGCCTGATGCTCGCCATGGCGCCGCTCGACATCCAGTATCACGGCACTTATTTCGTGGTGGCGCACTTCCACTACGTGCTGGTGGCGGGGTCGCTGTTCGGGCTGTTCTCCGGCTGGTACTACTGGTCGCCGAAATGGACTGGCTGGATGTACAACGAAACGCGCGGCAAGATCCACTTCTGGGCGTCGATGATCTTCTTCAACCTCGCGTTCCTGCCGATGCACTTTGTTGGTCTTGCCGGCATGCCGCGTCGTTACGCTGACTATCCGGCACAGTTCACCGACTGGAACCAGGTCATTACGATTGGCGCGTTTGGTTTCGGTCTGGCGCAGGTGTACTTCCTGTTTGCCGTGGCGCTGCCGACGTACCGCGGCGGCGGTGAGCATGAGAAGGCGGGCGACAAGCCGTGGGATGGCGCAACGGGCCTCGAATGGACCGTGCCGAGCCCGGCGCCGTTCCATACCTTCGAAAACCCGCCGACCGTCGAATAAGCGCTACAGCATGACCCGGAATTCACTAAAAAGACGTACGCCCGAGGAAATCCGCGCGGGTAACGTGCGGCTCGGTTTGATCCTGCTTGCCGTCGTTGCTGTGTTTTTTGTAGGGATCTTCGTCAAACGGGGTTTCTTTTCCTGACCGGCTTTCTGACGGTATGCTGCGCGGTTTTGCTTCAGCAGATGTGATGGCGGAGTTGAGTCGCGTGGTTGAGTGACTTGTTGAGGAAGTGCGATGTCGACGCAACCGCCGACCGAGGCCGACCGCTCGTTTAACCGGTCGATGTTGATCAAGCTCGTCGTCGTCGCGTTTCTGATGTTCGGCTTCGGGTTTGCGCTGGTGCCGATGTATCGCGCGATCTGCGAGATTAGCGGCATCAACAATCTGGTGCAGCGCGATGTGTCGGCGCGAGAGGCGAAGAATACGCAGGTCGACATGACCCGCACGATTTCGGTCGAGTTCGATGCGAACGCGCGCGGTCTGTTGGGTTTCAAGCCGGAGCAACGCAGCCTCGACGTGCATCCCGGACAAGTGATGACGGTGATGTACACGGTGAGTAATGAACAGGCGCGCACGATTCACGCGCAGGCCATTCCGAGCTACGCGCCGAAAGAGGCCACCGAGTACTTCAAGAAGATCGAATGTTTTTGCTTTACGCAGCAGACGCTGGCTGCGAACGAGACAAAGCGGTTGCCGGTGGTGTTCGTCGTCGACCCGAAATTGCCGAAGGATGTGAAGACGATCACGCTGTCGTACACGTTTTTCGAACTGAATACGCCCGCCGCGACTACGAGCGGGACGGCGGGGCAGACGGCCAACGTTGCGACGACGCCGGCTAATCCAGCCTGATGATACGCACCGCAGGCGAGGGTGATGATGATAACCAGTGACAGCCATGAGCGATAACGGCGGCAGCAGGAAGGCGAGTTTCGGTCAGTCGATGAAGGCTGTGTTTTGGGCGTTTTTCGGGGTGCGCAAACGGAGCGATCTGGAGTCGGACGCCACCCAGCTAAATCCTTTGCACGTGGTGGCTGCGGCGCTGATTGGCGCGGCCATCTTTGCGGGCATACTGCTTCTGGTCGTGCGCGCGGTGGTGAAGTGAGACGCCCGGCGCCGCAGCGGTAGAACCGGACCAGCAAGGTCCCAGGATAAGAGAGAAGCGGCGCGGTATCGGTGCGCCGTGGAAGAGGCAGCCGGACTAAACCGGACCAAGCGGAACAACTGGACTGAAGTGGAGAATCAAGAATGAGCGGTCAAAACGAGAGCCCGTATTATTTCGTACCGCATCCGTCGCGGCATCCGATCAGCGCGGCCATCGGGCTGCTGGTCATGCTGTCATCGCTGGCGGCATGGATCAACGGCGAGAGCTGGGCGCCTATCACCGTATTCGCCGGTCTGCTCTGGCTGCTGTTCACGTTGTGGCACTGGTTCGGCGACGCGATCGCCGAGTCCGAAGGCGGCATGTACGGCAAGAATGTCGACAAGTCCTACCGCTGGAGCATGAGCTGGTTCATCTTCTCCGAAGTCATGTTCTTCGGCGCATTCTTCGGCGCGCTGTTCTACGCCCGCGAGATCGCCATGCATCAGTTGGGCAGTCTCGATTACAAGCTGATCTGGCCGGATTTCACGGCGGTCTGGCCGAACGACGGTCCGGCAACGCTGGTGTCGCACTTCAAGTCCATGCAGCCTTGGCCGGTGCCGACCATCAATACGGCGCTGCTGCTCTCGTCGGGCGCGACGCTGACCGTCGCCCACCATGCGCTGCGTGAAAACCACCGCAACAAGACGATTGCCTGGCTGGGCGCCACGATCTTGCTGGGCATGTGCTTTCTGTTCCTGCAAGGCTTCGAGTACTACCACGCGTACAACGAACTGAACCTGACGCTGGCTTCTGGCGTGTACGGCTCAACGTTCTTCCTGCTTACGGGCTTCCACGGCTTTCACGTGTTCCTTGGCGGCACGATGTTGACGGTGGTGCTGGTGCGGGTGATCCGTGGCCACTTCACCGCCGAGCATCACTTCGCGTTTGAAGGCGCCGCGTGGTACTGGCACTTTGTGGACGTCGTGTGGCTCGGGCTGTACGTCGTCGTCTACTGGCTGTAATGCAGCCCCGCCTGCGCGCGAGCGTTCGTCGCGCGCCACAGGGACCTGGGTTGCCGGATTCGCTGCAGGTCGCGGCGTCCACGCGTAGTATGCAGGCCTGACGCAGCGCCGCCCTCGACCCTGTCAGGGCGGCGTTTTCTTTAAGGGGCGGGAATTTTTACGTCATGCGGGATTGCATGCGCAGCGCAACGGAGCGGCGGCGCAGCAAAGACCAGATGCTTAACGGCCGTAAGGAATACCGGTCGGCTGGATCCAGCCCATCCAGTGTGCAAACAGGATGAGCAGGAACAACGAGATCGACAGGCCCACACGGGTGGCCAGCGACCAGACCATGCGTTTGGTCGTGCCTCGGTCGTGCATCATGAAGTACAGCGCCGAGGCCATGCTGGCGATGATCAGGGCAAAAGCGATGGGAACGAGAATGTGCATGAAATCAGCTGAAATTCAGGGGCGCAAAGGCAATATGGTTATTATCGCACCGTGCGTTGCGCTGCGTGCGCCGGTGGGTCAGGCGCGATGAAGATCCGCTGGTTGCCCGCGCTGCTGATCCTGATCGTCGTCGCGGTGACGGTGCGGCTCGGTTTCTGGCAGCGTGATCGCGCGCATCAGAAGGAATCGCTGCAGGCGCGCATCACGCAGTTCGAGAACGCGCCCGCTCAGCCGATAGGCGGCGCGCCCATTGCGGTGAAGGACATCGAGTTCCATCGGGTGCGCGCCTTGGGTTCGTTTGTGCCGGACAAGGTGGTCTATCTCGACAATCGCCCGTATAACGATCAGCCGGGCTTTTACGTCGTGATGCCCTTTAAACTGGCAGACGGCGGCTACGTGCTGATCAATCGTGGCTGGTTGCCGCGCAATATCAACGATCGTTCTACGATCGAACCGTACGACACGCCGTCGGGTCAGATTGAGATTGAAGGCATTGCGCGGGCTGATGCCACCCGCGCATTCGAACTGGGGCAGGGCGGCTCCGCCCCGCATCAGTTGATCCGCCAGAATCTGGATGTGGACGCCTACGCCGCAGAGACTGGACTGCCGCTGCAGCCGTTCGTGATCCAGCAGTTGAGCGACGACGGCGACAAACTGGTGCGTGACTGGCCGGCGCCGAACACCGATGTCGAGCGCAACTACGGCTACATGTTTCAGTGGTGGGGTATGGCCGTCGCGGCAGTGGGTTTTGGGCTCTATGCAGCGCGCCGTGCTGCGAGGAAAGAGCACGCGAGCGGCGCCTAAGGTGACGAATACGCGCGAAACGCGTGCTGTGACGGATACGTCCTGATGTGACGCGTCCAGTACGCGGAATGCGCAGCGTGATCGCTGCGCGCCGCGCAATCATTGAAAGAGGTTCAGTAGTGTCGACGCATTCACCCCGTTCGCCGCAAACCGGCAAATCAGCCGTCCCTGCCGGCCCCGCCGTCATGCCGGGTAAGCCGCAAGGCAAAGGCTCGTGGCAACGCGGCCGCTGGACGTTGCTGCTGATCGCGCTGATTTGCGCTGCGCCGGTGATTGGCTCGTATTTCACGTACTACGTGATCAAGCCGGCCGGCGGCACCACCAGTTACGGCGCGCTGGTTGAACCGCAGCGGCCGATTCCCGATTCGCTGGTCGTGACCGACGAAAACGGCAACGCCCTGAAACTGGCTTCGCTGCGCGGCCACTGGTTGCTGGTATCCGTGGATAGCAGCGCCTGCGACAAAGCCTGCGTCACCAAGCTGTACTTCATGCGGCAGATCCGCGCCACGCAGGGACCGGAGCGGGAGCGTGTGGTTGAGGTGTGGCTGCGCACGGATTCGTCGAACCTGTCCGGTGTCATCCAGAAAGCCTATCCGGATACGAAGAAGCTAATTGCCGATCCGGCCGCGCTCGCTGCCTGGCTCCCTGTGGATGCCGGCACGACGCTCACCGATCACATTTTCGTGGTCGATCCTAACGGCAATCTGATGATGCGCTTTCCGAAGGATCCGAACCCGAGCAAGATCAAGGGCGACATTACGAAGCTGCTGAAATGGTCGAGCATCGGCTAATGCGGCGTTTTATCGCAGCCTGGGCGACGTTGAGTGTTGGACCGCTGGCGACGCCGCTGCCACTATTCACACCGTCGAGCACTGCGCTATCGCTAGAAGGTTAGAGAGATGTTTGTATTGCAACTGGGCCTGATTGGCTTGTGTATCGCGTTGTTGCCGTTGTCCTATGTGTGGGTGCGGGCCGACGACAACAAATTCCGCAAGCTGGTCTGGGTGACGACGTTCATGACACTGGACCTCGTGATGTTCGGCGGCTTCACGCGTCTGACCGACTCCGGCCTCGGCTGCCCCGACTGGCCGGGCTGCTACGGAACGTCGTCGCCGTTCATCGCCCACGCGGCGATCGCTGCCGCCCACCAGGCCATGCCTACCGGACCTGTCAGCATGACGAAGGCGTGGATCGAAATGATCCATCGTTACTTCGCCATGGCAATTGGCGTGCTCATCGTCGCGCAGACGGTGATCGCGTGGACTGCACGTATCAAGCGGCGGCCGTTGCACGTCTCACCCTGGTGGCCGACCTCGCTGTTGCTGCTGATTCTCGTGCAGGGTGCCTTCGGCGCATGGACCGTGACGATGAAGCTGCAACCAGTGATCGTCACGACGCATCTGTTGCTGGGTCTCGCGCTGCTTGGCACGCTGGGCTGGCTGGCGGCGCGTCAAACACCGATCCCCGCCTACGAGCCCGAGGC
>NZ_JBAURZ010000115.1:0-10191 GCF_049581445.1 Paraburkholderia sp.
GCTGCGGTCGCCCAGATCGAGGAGTTGCTGTCATGAGCGAGATTCGCAAGAACGATCATCGTTTGATGCAGGTCCTGCTCGCGCCGGTGATCTCCGAAAAGGCGACGCTGGTGGCCGACAAGAACGAGCAAGTCGTGTTCGAAGTCGCGCCGGATGCCACGAAGCAGGAAGTGAAGGCCGCTGTCGAGCTGATGTTCAAGGTGGAAGTCGATTCCGTCAACGTGCTGGTCTCGAAGGGTAAAGCCAAGCGCTTTGGCCGCTTCATGGGCAAGCGCAAGGATGTGAAGAAGGCCTACGTCTGCCTGAAGCCGGGTCAGGAAATCAACTTTGAAGCGGAGGCCAAGTAATCATGGCAATCGTTAAAGTTAAGCCGACTTCGCCGGGTCGCCGTGCGATGGTCAAGGTGGTCAACAAGGATCTGTACAAGGGCAAGCCGTTCGCACCGCTGCTCGATGCGCAATCCTCGACTGCCGGCCGTAATAACAACGGCCACATCACTACCCGTCATAAGGGTGGTGGTCACAAGCAACACTATCGTGTCGTCGACTTCCGTCGCACGAAGGATGGCATTCCGGCCAAGGTCGAACGTCTCGAGTACGATCCGAACCGTAGCGCGAACATCGCGCTGGTTCTGTACGCAGACGGCGAGCGCCGTTACATCATTGCACCGAAGGGCGTTACCGTCGGTCAGCAACTGATGTCCGGTTCGGAAGCGCCGATCCGCGCAGGTAACACGCTGCCGATCCGCAATATTCCGGTCGGTACGACGATCCACTGCATCGAAATGCTGCCGGGCAAGGGCGCGCAAATGGCGCGTTCGGCTGGTACGTCGGCGATGCTGCTGGCTCGCGAAGGCATCTACGCACAGGTCCGCCTGCGTTCGGGTGAAATCCGCCGCGTTCACGTTGAATGCCGCGCGACGATTGGTGAAGTTGGCAACGAAGAGCATAGCCTCCGTCAAATCGGTAAGGCTGGCGCGAACCGCTGGCGCGGTATCCGCCCGACGGTGCGTGGCGTTGCAATGAACCCGGTCGATCACCCGCATGGCGGTGGTGAAGGCAAGACGGCTGCAGGTCGCGACCCGGTGAGCCCATGGGGCACGCCGACGAAGGGTTATCGTACCCGCAGCAACAAGCGCACGACGAGCATGATCGTCCAGCGCCGTCACAAGCGTTAAGGAGTAGGCAATGGCACGTTCTGTAAAAAAAGGTCCGTTCTGCGACGCCCATTTGCTGAAGAAAGTTGAGGCGGCTGCAGCTTCGCGGGATAAGAAGCCGATCAAAACCTGGTCGCGTCGTTCGACGATTCTGCCGGATTTCATCGGTCTGACGATTGCTGTGCATAACGGCCGTCAACACGTTCCGGTGTACATCTCGGAAAACATGGTCGGCCACAAGCTTGGCGAGTTTGCTTTGACCCGTACGTTTAAGGGTCATGCAGCCGACAAGAAGGCTAAGAAATAAGGGGCTCATGATGGAAGTGAAAGCAATTCATCGCGGTGCCCGCATCTCGGCGCAGAAAACGCGCCTTGTGGCTGACCAGATCCGCGGTTTGCCGGTCGACAAGGCGCTGAACGTTCTGACGTTCTCGCCGAAGAAGGCTGCGGGAATCGTGAAAAAGGTCGTGCTGTCGGCGATCGCGAATGCGGAGCACAACGAAGGCGCCGATATCGACGAGCTCAAGATCACGAGCATCTTCGTCGACAAGGGTGCATCGCTCAAGCGTTTTACTGCGCGCGCTAAAGGCCGTGGTAACCGCATCGAGAAGCAATCCTGTCACATCACTGTGACGGTCGGGAACTAAGGGGTCATACGATGGGACAGAAAATTCATCCGACTGGCTTCCGTTTGGCCGTCAGCCGCAATTGGGCGTCGCGTTGGTACGCGAACAACAACAATTTCGCGGCGATGTTGCAGGAAGACATCGGTGTACGTGAATACCTGAAGAAGAAGCTGAAGAACGCTTCGGTTGGTCGCGTCGTTATCGAGCGTCCGGCGAAGAACGCGCGCATCACGATTTATAGCTCGCGTCCGGGTGTGGTCATCGGTAAGAAGGGCGAGGATATCGAGCTGCTGAAGTCGGAACTGCAACGCCGCATGGGCGTTCCGGTCCACGTCAACATCGAAGAAATCCGCAAGCCGGAAACCGATGCGCAACTGATCGCCGATTCGATCACGCAACAGCTCGAGCGCCGGATTATGTTCCGCCGCGCGATGAAGCGTGCGATGCAAAACGCGATGCGTCTGGGTGCTCAAGGCATCAAGATCATGAGCGCCGGCCGTCTGAATGGTATCGAAATCGCCCGTACGGAGTGGTATCGCGAAGGTCGCGTGCCCCTTCACACGCTGCGCGCTGACATCGACTACGCAACTTCGGAAGCGAAGACGACGTACGGCATCATCGGCGTGAAGGTGTGGGTCTACAAGGGCGATACGCTCGGCCGCAACGACGCACCGGTGGTGGAAGAAGTCGCCGAAGAAAAGCGTCCGCGCCGCAACGCACGTCCGGGCGGCGATCGCCGTCCGCGCCGCGATGGTGAAGGTGGTGGTCCGGCAGGTGCACGCCGTGGCGCCCCCCGTCGTGCTGGCGGTGACGGGAAGACTGGAGAATAACGATGCTGCAACCGAAACGCAGAAAGTATCGCAAAGAGCAGAAGGGTCGTAACACCGGTATCGCCACCCGCGGCAACGCGGTGTCGTTCGGTGAGTACGGTCTCAAGGCTATCGGTCGTGGTCGTTTGACCGCGCGCCAGATTGAAGCGGCGCGTCGTGCAATGACCCGTCACATCAAGCGTGGTGGCCGTATCTGGATCCGCATCTTCCCGGACAAGCCGATCTCGCACAAGCCGGCTGAAGTACGTATGGGTAACGGTAAAGGTAACCCTGAGTACTACGTCGCAGAGATTCAACCGGGCAAGATGCTGTACGAAATGGACGGCGTAACCGAAGAGTTGGCACGCGAAGCGTTCCGTCTGGCTGCAGCGAAGCTGCCGCTCAAGACGACCGTTATCGTTCGTCAGCTCGGCGCCTAAGGAGCAAATGATGAAGGCTTCCGAACTTCACCAGAAAGATCAGGCCGCGCTCAACAAGGAGCTGTCGGACCTGTTGAAGGCGCAATTCGGCCTGCGCATGCAACTCGCGACCCAGCAGCTCACGAACACGAGCCAGCTGAAGAAGGTCCGTCGCGACATCGCACGTGTGCGGACCGTCCTGACTGAGAAGGCGAACCAGAAATGAACGATAGCGTAAAAACCTCGCTCAAGCGGACGCTGGTCGGCAAGGTCGTCAGCAACAAGATGGACAAGACGGTCACCGTGCTGGTCGAGCACCGCGTGAAGCACCCGATCTACGGCAAGTACGTTGTGCGCTCGAAGAAGTACCACGCGCACGACGATGCGAACACGTACAACGAGGGAGACCTTGTTGAAATCCAGGAAACACGTCCGATTTCGAAGACGAAAGCTTGGGTTGTGGCTCGCCTGGTCGAGGCTGCTCGCGTCATCTGACGCCGCAAAGTTGTCAAAGCTGTAGAAGTAATTGAAATCGCAGTAAGTTTCGCTTGCAAGACCGGGATTATTTGTTATAATCTCGGTCTTCCCTCTTTTATGGGAGCCCCGTCGCGGGCGAAGTTGGTGGGGGAAGCGGTTCGGGCGCCAGTCTGTTCCGAAGGATTCACCGGATTGCGATGGCGGGTTTCGTTTGCCGTCGCTGCTGTTCATACCCAAGCAGCCGATTGGCTGACGGGACCAAGACTGACCGGGTACGCCATGGTGGTGTGACCGGATTAAGTTGGGAAAGATAAACCATGATCCAGACCGAAACTCGGCTTGAAGTGGCCGACAACACGGGTGCGCGTGAAGTCATGTGCATCAAGGTGCTCGGCGGCTCGAAGCGTCGTTATGCCAGCATTGGCGACATCATCAAGGTGACCGTCAAAGAGGCAACGCCGCGCGGGCGCGTAAAGAAAGGCGAAATTTATAACGCCGTGGTGGTTCGCACCGCCAAGGGCGTGCGCCGTCAGGACGGCTCGCTGATCAAGTTCGATGGCAACGCCGCAGTGTTGTTGAATGCCAAGCTCGAACCTATTGGCACCCGTATTTTCGGGCCTGTCACGCGCGAGTTGCGTAGCGAACGATTCATGAAGATCGTTTCGCTCGCACCTGAAGTGCTGTAAGGAGTCGCGATGAACAAGATTCGCAAAGGTGACGAAGTTATCGTCATCACAGGCAAGGACAAGGGCAAGCGCGGCATCGTGCTGTCCGTTGGCGAAAACCATGTGACGGTCGAGGGCATCAACCTCGTCAAGAAGCACGTCAAGCCGAACCCGATGAAGGGTACGACGGGCGGCGTGGAAGCCAAGACGATGCCGCTGCAAATTTCGAACGTCGCATTGGTCGACGCGAATGGCAAGGCATCGCGTGTAGGCATCAAGGTCGAGGGAGACAAGAAGGTCCGTTTCCTTAAGACGACTGGTGCTGAGCTGAGCGCCTGACGCTGCGGAGTAAAAAAATGGCTCGTTTGCAAGAGTTTTACAAAGAAAAGGTTGTACCCGGCCTCATCGAGAAGTTCGGTTACAAGTCTGTGATGGAAGTGCCGCGCATCACCAAGATCACCCTGAACATGGGCCTTGGCGAAGCGGTTGCTGACAAGAAGATCATCGAAAACGCCGTTGGCGACCTGACGAAGATCGCAGGCCAGAAGCCGGTGATCACGAAGGCACGCAAGGCAATCGCTGGCTTCAAGATCCGTCAGGGCTATCCGATCGGTGCAATGGTCACGTTGCGTGGTCAGGCAATGTACGAATTTCTGGACCGTTTCGTGACGGTTGCGCTGCCCCGTGTGCGCGACTTCCGTGGCGTGTCAGGTCGTGCGTTCGATGGTCGCGGCAACTACAACATCGGTGTGAAAGAGCAGATCATTTTCCCCGAAATTGACTACGACAAGATCGACGCACTGCGTGGGCTGAACATCAGCATCACGACAACTGCGAAGACTGACGACGAAGCAAAGGCCCTGCTCGCCAGCTTCAAGTTCCCGTTCAGAAACTGAGGTTACCGTGGCTAAACTGGCACTGATCGAACGTGAAAAGAAGCGTGCTCGCCTCGCTGCTAAGTACGCTCCCAAGCGTAACGAGTTGAAGGCGATCATTGGCGATATGAGCAAGTCGGACGAAGAGCATTACGCAGCCCGTCTCGAACTGCAACAACTGCCGCGCAACTCTAATCCGACCCGTAAGCGCAATCGTTGTGCAATTACCGGTCGCCCACGCGGCACGTTCCGTAAATTCGGGCTGGCGCGTAACAAGATTCGCGAAATCGCGTTCCGCGGCGAGATCCCTGGCCTGACCAAGGCGAGCTGGTAATAGGAGAAACGTAAATGAGCATGAGTGATCCTATCGCCGATATGCTGACTCGCATCCGCAATGCGCAGATGGTTGAGAAGGTTTCGGTGCAAATGCCCTCGTCGAAAGTGAAGGTTGCGATCGCGCAGGTCCTGAAGGACGAAGGCTATATCGATGATTTCGCAGTGAAGTCCGAAGGTGCGAAGTCGGAATTGAATATCGTGTTGAAGTACTACGCTGGCCGTCCGGTGATCGAGCGCATTGAACGCGTTTCGAAGCCTGGTCTGCGTGTGTACCGCGGCCGTAACGACATCCCCGTGGTCATGAATGGCCTGGGCGTGGCAATCGTGTCGACGCCGAAGGGCGTGATGACGGACCGCAAGGCGCGTGCTACAGGCGTTGGCGGCGAAGTCATCTGCTACGTCGCTTAAGGCCGAAAGGAGAGAAACATGTCTCGAGTAGGTAAAAGCCCGATCGCGCTGCAAGGCGCAGAAGTGGCCCTGAGCGACGAACGCATCACCGTCAAGGGTCCGCTGGGCACGATTACGCAAGCTGCAAACCGCCTCGTGAAAGTGGTGAACGACAACGGCACGCTGAAGTTCGAGCCGGTTGACGAAAGCCGCGAAGCGAACGCGATGTCGGGCACGATGCGCGCACTCGTTGCGAACATGGTGAACGGCGTGACGAAGGGTTTCGAGCGCAAGCTGACGCTGGTTGGCGTCGGTTACCGCGCACAGGCGCAAGGCGACAAGCTGAACCTGTCGCTGGGTTTCTCGCACCCCGTGGTGCACCAGATGCCGGAAGGTATCAAGGCTGAAACTCCGACGCAAACCGAAATCGTGATCAAGGGGATCAATAAACAACAAGTTGGCCAGGTCGCTGCAGAAGTGCGCGGCTATCGCCCGCCGGAGCCCTACAAGGGCAAGGGTGTGCGTTACGCCAACGAGGTTGTGATCCTCAAAGAAACGAAGAAGAAGTAAGGGTGCGCAATCATGGATAAGACTCAATCTCGCCTGCGCCGCGCTCGTCAGACGCGTATCAAGATCGCTGAGCTGCAGGTCGCGCGTCTGGCCGTGCATCGCACGAACACGCACATCTATGCGCAAGTGTTCTCGCCGTGCGGCACCAAGGTGCTCGCCAGCGCGTCGACGCTCGAAGCCGAAGTGCGTGCTCAACTGGCTGATCAGACCGGCAAAGGTGGCAACGTTGCTGCTGCTACGCTGATTGGCAAGCGCATTGCAGAAAAGGCTAAGGCTGCCGGCATCGAATCCGTCGCCTTCGACCGTTCGGGTTTCCGTTACCACGGCCGCGTGAAAGCGCTGGCTGATGCGGCGCGCGAAGCCGGACTCAAGTTCTAAGGGAAGAATTCGTCATGGCAAAGATGCAAGCGAAAGTTCAGGCTGACGAACGCGACGACGGCCTGCGCGAAAAGATGATTTCGGTCAACCGCGTGACCAAGGTTGTGAAGGGCGGCCGGATTCTCGGTTTCGCCGCGCTGACCGTGGTTGGCGACGGTGATGGCCGCGTCGGTATGGGCAAAGGCAAGGCGAAGGAAGTGCCGGTCGCTGTTCAGAAGGCGATGGAACAAGCCCGCCGCAACATGTTCAAGGTGCCGTTGAAGAACGGTACCCTGCAACACGAAGTGCACGGTAAGCATGGCGCATCGATGGTCCTCCTCGCCCCGGCGAAGGACGGTACCGGCGTGATCGCTGGCGGCCCGATGCGCGCAGTGTTCGACGTGATGGGCGTGCAGAATGTGGTGGCCAAAAGCCACGGTTCGACGAACCCGTACAACCTCGTTCGTGCAACGCTCGACGGCCTGCGCAAGCAGTCCACGCCGGGCGACATCGCGGCGAAGCGTGGCAAGTCCGTCGAAGATATTCTGGGCTAAAGGTGGACACCATGTCTGATAAAACTGTCAAGGTTCAGCTCGTCAAGAGCCTGATCGGGACCCGCGAAACGCACCGTGCTACGGTGCGTGGCTTGGGCCTGCGTCGACTCAACTCGGTTAGCGAGTTGCAGGACACGCCGGCTGTGCGCGGCATGATCAACAAGGTTTCGTACCTCGTTAAGGTCATCAGCTAAGCGGCTGACCCGGACTCAAGGAGTTGAAAATGGAATTGAATAACCTGAAGCCGGCCGAAGGCTCGAAGCACGCAAAGCGCCGCGTGGGTCGTGGTATCGGTTCGGGTCTCGGCAAGACGGCTGGCCGTGGTCACAAGGGTCAGAAGTCGCGTTCGGGCGGCTTCCACAAGGTTGGCTTCGAAGGCGGTCAAATGCCGCTGCAACGTCGCCTGCCGAAGCGCGGCTTCACCTCGCTGACGAAGGAATTCGTTGGTGAAGTGCGTCTGTCGGATCTGGAAAAGCTGCCGGTCGACGAAGTCGATTTGCTGGCTCTGAAGCAAGCTGGCCTGGTTGGCGAGCTGATCAAGAGCGCCAAGATCATCGCGACGGGCGAGCTGAAGCGCAAGATCGTAGTGAAGGGTCTGGGTGCGACGAAGGGTGCGCGCGCTGCGATTGAAGCAGCTGGCGGGTCCTTTGCCGAGTAACGAGCAAGTCGGTTGCCGTCACTAGCATTTGCATCGGAGAAGGTACTTGGCTAACAGTCCGAGTCTCGCAAAACCCGGTCGCAGCGCGGCGAAGTTTGGCGATCTGCGTCGGCGGGCAGTGTTCCTGCTGCTGGCGTTGGTCGTCTACCGTGTCGGCGCGCACATTCCGGTTCCGGGTATCGATCCGGACCAACTGGCGAAGCTGTTCCAGAGCCAGTCGGGCGGCATCCTGGGCATGTTCAACATGTTCTCGGGTGGTGCACTTTCGAGGTTCACGATTTTCGCGCTTGGGATCATGCCGTACATTTCGGCATCGATCATCATGCAGTTGCTGGCGATCGTCTCGCCGCAGATGGAAGCGCTGAAGAAAGAAGGGCAGGCAGGTCAACGAAAGATTACGCAATACACGCGTATTTTTACGGTCCTGCTGGCGACGTTTCAGGCATTCGGCATCGCCGTTGCGCTTGAGAACCAACCGGCTCTTGTGATTGATCCGGGTATGGTGTTCCGGCTGACAACAGTCGTAACGCTGGTGACCGGCACGATGTTCCTGATGTGGCTGGGTGAGCAGATCACAGAACGCGGGCTTGGTAACGGTATCTCGATCATCATTTTCGGCGGGATTGCGGCGGGTTTCCCGAACGCAATCGGCGGTCTTTTCGAACTGGTGCGAACCGGCTCGATGGGTCCCTTCTCGGCGATTATCGTGGTCGCACTGATTGCCGCTGTGACGTATGTGGTGGTGTTCATCGAACGCGGCCAGCGCAAGATCCTTGTGAACTATGCGAAGCGGCAGGTCGGTAACAAGATTTACGGCGGGCAGTCGTCACATCTGCCGCTGAAGCTGAACATGTCGGGTGTGATTCCGCCGATCTTCGCATCGTCGATCATTCTCTTCCCGGCAACTATCCTGAACTGGTTTAGTTCGGGGTCGCGTAACAGCTGGTTCGCAGACACGCTGCACAACGTGGCTGAGGCGCTTAAGCCTGGTCAACCGGTGTATGTGTTGTTGTACGCGTTGGCGATCGTCTTCTTCTGCTTCTTCTACACCGCTCTGGTGTTCAACAGCAGAGAGACGGCCGACAACCTGAAGAAGAGCGGCGCTTTCGTCCCGGGTATCCGCCCGGGCGATCAGACGGCTCGATATATTGACCGCATCCTCACGCGTCTGACGCTGGCCGGTGCGATCTACATCGTGTTTGTTTGCCTGCTGCCCGAATTTCTGGTGCTGCGCTGGAACGTGCCGTTTTATTTTGGTGGAACGTCGCTGCTGATCATTGTCGTCGTCACAATGGACTTCATGGCGCAGGTGCAGTCGTACGTTATGTCGCAACAGTATGAATCGCTGCTGAAGAAAGCCAATTTCAAAGGCGGCGGCGTCCCGATGCGTTGAAAGGACTTATGGCCAAAGACGATGTTATCCAGATGCAGGGTGAAGTCATCGAAAACCTGCCTAATGCTACCTTCAGGGTGAAGCTGGAAAACGGCCATGTCGTATTGGGACACATATCCGGCAAGATGCGGATGCATTACATCCGAATCCTGCCGGGCGACAAGGTGACGGTTGAATTGACGCCTTACGATCTGTCGCGTGCGCGGATCGTGTTCCGGGCGAAGTGATTTGAAAAAAGGGTAATATCATGAAAGTGATGGCATCGGTTAAGCGCATTTGCCGCAATTGCAAGATCATCAAGCGCAAAGGCGTTGTGCGCGTGATTTGCAGTTCTGATCCGCGCCACAAACAGCGTCAAGGCTGAACGCCGCGCTTTTGCTTGCGCTTTTTGTTTGAGGAAAAACAATGGCTCGTATCGCAGGGGTTAACATCCCGAATCACCAGCACACCGAGATTGGCCTGACGGCCATTTACGGTGTTGGCCGCACGCGCTCGCGCGACATTTGCGTCGCTGCTGGTGTGGCATTTTCGAAGAAGGTCAAGGACCTGAACGACGCAGACCTCGAAAAGCTGCGTGAAGAAGTCGGCAAGTTCATCGTTGAAGGCGATCTTCGCCGTGAAACGACGATGAACATTAAGCGTCTGATGGATCTCGGCTGCTATCGTGGCGTGCGTCACCGTAAGGGCTTGCCCCTGCGTGGCCAACGTACGCGTACGAATGCCCGTACGCGCAAAGGTCCGCGTCGTGCAGCGCAATCGCTGAAGAAGTAAGCGGAACTGACAGTTACAGGAAAACGTAATGGCTAAGGCTTCGAACAACTCCGCGGCGCAACGCGTTCGCAAGAAGGTCAAGAAGAACGTCGCCGAGGGCGTGGTTCACGTTCACGCGTCGTTCAACAACACCATCAT
>NZ_JBAURZ010000116.1:0-7434 GCF_049581445.1 Paraburkholderia sp.
GCACCGGGTCGGCCCACGCGTCGAAGCCGAGCGTGGCGCGGTTCAGGCCAATATACGGTTCGCGCTGGACGATGGGCGCATAGTCGTCGCGTGCACCCGCAGGCTGGACGGCATAGCCCGCCACGCCCTGCCTGCGCATGCCTTCGATATGGGCGCCAAGCTGTGCCGCCGGAACCCACTGGACCACGCCAATGGCCTGAATGCCGGAGAAATTCGCGTCGAGATCGAGCGTGTTGACGTAGTCGCGGAACCGTTCGCGGTCCATCCCGCCCGTTGCGGTGAACAGACTCTGCACACCGCGCAGCAGCAGTTCATAGGTGGCCATGCGCTGGTCGACCCTGCTCACGGCATCTCCGAGCGAATAGTCGAACTGGGTCAGCAACTCGTGATGCGCGGCCTGCCGTTCGTGGTCCCAAACGATCCACGTCACGCCGAGCGACGCGGACAGGACCAGCAGCGGTAGCAGGATCAGGCGCGCCCAGTTCACGGTGGCGACTGGAAATCGACCATCGATTCGACGAGGTCAGGGTTGAAGTACTTCGAGAAGATGCGCCGCACGGTGCCGTCCGCGCGCATCTGGTTGACGAGCGCTCGCCACTTGTCCCGCTCCGCCGGGGACAATGCCCGCTTCGACATGATCAGACCGTGTGGCACGGCTGGGTCGTTGAATTCGACGATGGTGGTCACGTCGCGGATTTTCTTGTCGTCGATCGCGGGGTAATCGAACGGTTCGATGATCATTCCCTGGATGCGCTTGGCGATCAGCGCCTGATACAGCGGGTCAAGGCCCCCTGCCTGGCTCACGCGATTTTCAGCCGCAAGCGTGTCGACCAGATGATTGGCCGAATCGCTATAACGGAAACTGCGGATCACACCGAGCTGGAACTCGTCGTTATGTTCGAAATCGGCGAGTTGGCGGATGCCGGAGTCCTTGCGCACCAGCAAATAGTATTTGTTGCTGAAGTACCAGGCGAATGACGCGTACTGGTCGCGCTCGGCGTCGGCGATGCCGGACAGGCTGAAATCGAGCGCGCCGGACTCGATCAACTTCCAGATCCGTTGCCGCGACATCAGGCTGACCTTGATCTGGCAGCCGCTGCGGCGCGCCAGTTCGTCGGCGAAGTCCTTGTCGATGCCGCTATCGGTTTCGACCGAATACAGCAGGCCGTGATCGTGCAGCGCGAGCGTGAACGGCCGCGAACAGTCAGGACCGGCGGCAACGGCACTGCCCACCCAGCTGAGCGCGAGCAGGACAGCGCCAAGGCTACGTCGAATCACAGTGTCTCCAGCGTGCGAAGGTGAGTTGGATACGACTCTTTTGATTCAGCAACTGCTAGTTCGGCCGGGCGTCGGACGGTGGTCCGCCAAGCCCATGCCTGAGTGCGCCATGCATCGACAACGGTGCCCTACAGGTTATCGGCAACGTTGCGGGATTCTTTAGTGGGTAGCGCAGCGCGGCACCTGATGCGGTGCAACATGGGATGGCGGTCCCCCTTCGCTCGCGGGAGACTAGCACGACCGGAATGCAGCGGCGCAATTCCCGCCGGACCGCGCTAGAGATAGCCGGCGGACGATTTCCTCGCCCGCCGTGGACTGGTTCGACTTGCGAGTTGATTTGAGTTGCGAGTTTAGACAGACGTCCGCGTTAAGCGAAGCTTTACGCGTCTGCAGAAGTGACGCCGAGGCGGGCGTTCGCGTGCCTCGGCGAATAAAGCGTCAATGCAGCAGGGATAGCGGCGCTTGTCGATCAGCGGATATGGTCGCCAAACAGGCCAAGCAAGCCAATGATGATCAGATACAGCGCCACGATGAAGTTCAGCAGACGCGGCACCACGAGGATCAGGATGCCGGCGATCAGCGCCACGAGCGGGCCCACGTTCGTCACGATATGCATGAATTTTTCTCCTTGTATCGCATGCGGAATACTGCGGCGGACGTTGCGTGAGGTCTGCATGGTGAAGATCTGGCGGCCCCTGCCGCCGCAGCGGCGCGTTCGCTCGCGAGGTGGCGAACGGTCACACGTTGGCAGCAAACCGTGTGCCTGGCCCTGCTATCCAGGCGCCCCTCCCTTGAGCCCGCACTCAATCCGGCAGACGAATCCCCGAGTAGCGCTCACAGGCTTCGAGCAAGCGGGTCTGCACTGACTCGTCATAGACGATAGGCTCTGGCGCACGCAGCTTTTGATGGTAGAAATATTCGCCGTTTACGGTGGCAGCCGGTTCATCGCTGACGGCGAGCCATACCTGGGTCTTCGGCGCGGCGCGCAAATCGTCGGGGGCCTCCGGACCGCCCATTTTGGTTGCCACCCAGCCGGGTTCCAGGGCATTCGAATAAACGTCGGGCCAGCGCCGCGCGACCGCAAACGCCAGTAAGGCATCGTGCAATTTGGAATCTGAATAGGCCTGGGTGCCCTGCCAGGGGCGCTGCTCCCAGCCGAGGTCGCGTAGCGTGCCGTCCCCTTGACGATGTAATCCGGAACTCAGATAAACCAACCGCCTGGGCTTTTCGATCAGCGCCGTGAGGATATACGGCGCCAGTGTATTGACGGCGAATACATGCGGCAGACCGTCCGTGGTCTGGATGCGCCGCGGTTCCTTGTAACCGACGGCGGCGTTGTGAATCACGGTATCGAAGCGCCCAAGGCGATTGACCTCCTCAGCGAGCGCGACCGTTTGTGCGATGCTGGAAAGGTCGCCCTTCACCACACCAAGCGCGCCTGGCGCTGCGTTGAGCGCTGCCTGAGCACGCGCTTCGTTGCGGCCGTGCAAAAGCACGTCGTGACCGGCCTCGATCAGCAAACGAGCGGCCATCAGGCCGAGGCCGTCTGCAGAACCGGTGATGAAAATGCGTGACATGATTGGATTCCTCGAAAGTAGACAGGCACCTTTGGGATCGCCCCGCAAGCGCGAGCGTAAGGCCCGTCACTGTGCGATTAAGGCTCCGCACGACAGATGACAGAGAACAGCTGACAGCGGCGGCAAAGAGGCTACAAGATGCAATGGTCTCAAGCTTAGCGACGGGCACGCGTCTCGACGAGAGCCCAGGCGTCATATACGTCATGACGTTATGTCATTCTTCAAACGGTTTTGATGCCAAATGAGTCTTTGTTCCAGAACAAAACACATTCGAATTCGGAGCGGTGCGAACAGAACATTTCACGTTAGCATGGCAACCACAGGATAAATGACACAGGAGCAGGTCAATGCCATTTGACGAGCGCATTCTGAACGGAATGGGTGTGCTGACGGCGATTGTCGATAGCGGCAGCTTTGCTGCCGCCGGCGAAGCGCTCGACATGTCGCAGTCCGGCGTGAGCCGTTCGATCGCGCGGCTCGAAGCGCGCCTTGGCATTCGTCTGTTCGATCGCACTACCCGTTCGGTCGCGCTCACTGACGAAGGCCGGCGTTTTTACGAGCAGATCGTGCCGCTGCTGGGTGGGCTCGAAGAGGCGGCCGCGTCGGCGGCATATGGTGCGACCGCGGTGCGCGGGCGCCTGCGCGTCACGATTGATCCGTTCTTTTCGCGCCTCGTGCTTGGGCCACGGCTGGGCGCCTTCATCGACCAGCATCCGGAATTGCAACTCGAACTGGTCACGCGCGATACGCTCGGCGACATGGTGGCCGACGGCTTCGATCTTGCGATCCGCTTCGGGGAGCCGCGCGCATCGACTCTGATTGCGCGCAAGTTGCTCGACACGCGCATTCTGACCGTTGCCGCGCCGTCTTATCTGAAGAAACATGGCCATCCGGTTGCGCCGACGGACCTGGAAAGCGGCCAGCATGTATGCATCAAGTTTCGCGATCCTGAGACCGGCTATCCGTACACGTGGGAATTCCATCGCGGACGCAAAAAGGTGGTGGTTACGCCGCCCGGGCGGCTCACCGTGAATGACGTTGGGACAATGCACAGTGCGTGTGCCGCCGGTCAGGGTATCGCGCAGATCCTTGCGCTTGGCGCTGAGACGCTGCTCGCGCAAGGCAAGCTCAAGGCGCTCTTTCCAGACTGGGGCGACGAGGTGTATCCGCTGTATGTACTCTATCCATCGCGGCATCATCCGCCCGCCAAGGTGCGCGCGTTTCTGGACTTTATCGTGTCACTGACACATAGTGCGCCGGGCGCCCGCGCAACCTGATGCGCTGCGCCGTCACGCCCACACTGTTGGCCGCCCCGCTCGCCTCAGGAAATCGCGTAGCGGTTTTGCGGGCCACCCGAATAGAGACCCCGCGCCAAACCGAGGATTTCTTCCCGATGCTGGTCGAAGGCGGCGAGCACGGCGGGCT
Source organism: Paraburkholderia sp. (assembly GCF_049581445.1). Taxonomy (GTDB): domain Bacteria; phylum Pseudomonadota; class Gammaproteobacteria; order Burkholderiales; family Burkholderiaceae; genus Paraburkholderia. The sequence continues at coordinate 4,281 of NZ_JBAURZ010000116.1, forward strand.
CGTCCGAGCCAGTGCCAGGGCTCAGATTGGACAGCACGGTATCGTTCACCGTGAAGGCAATTTCGCGGGCGTTGTCGTATCCCCAGAAGCACACGCAGTGGTGTGCGGAGTCGTAACTGCGGCATGGGTTGGGAAAGTTCAGTTGCATCGCCTGCTCCTCGCACCGACCGGTTGATCCACCGTACGCCATCCATCCCCGCCCCACGTTGCACGAAGCTGGCGGGGCCCTTTTCAACCTTGCACCCAGTGCCGCTATCCGGTCAAGAAATCCTTTGTAAGGGAATACGGACGTGGGAGACCGCTCACTGGCGGTTGCGCTTTCCTGTTACTTCCCGTCACGTTTGCAACGGCTGGGCGTGAACGTGGCGCACGCTCATCTGATAACCTGAACGCTCCACGACCACAGCGTTTCGAGACGCGGCTTTCATGCTTCTCAAGTTCACTGCACTCAAGACAACCACCTTTGCGGCGGTTGCCACGCTGCTCACACTCCCGTGCGTCGCGTTCGCCCAGGTGCAGGCTTATACGAATCAGCCCGTCAACCTGATGGCCGGCCCTGATGATGGTTATCCGGTTGTGACGGGTCTCGGGCCGAATCAGCCGATTACGGTGATGGGTTGCGTGAGCGATTACACCTGGTGCGATGTCACGCTCGACGACCTGCGCGGCTGGATCTATGGCGATGCGATCAACTACCCGTATGAGGGCAATTACGTGCCGCTCGAAAGCTACGGGGCGGTGATCGGCTTGCCGGTCGTCGTGTTTTCGATCGACTCGTACTGGGGACACTACTATCAGGGCCGGCCGTGGTACGGCGAGCGCGACCGTTGGCGCAACCAACCGCCGCATCCGCCGGGCAATGGTTATGGTGGGCATCCGCCGGCCAACGGTTATGGTGGACATCCGCCGCCGCCGCCGATGCAAGGCGGCCAGCCGGTGTATCGGCCGCAAACCAGTCCGCTGCCGCCGCGCGGTCCGCAAGGACAACCGCAGCCGCATCAGGAGTATGGCCGTCCTCCGGTGCAGGGGCAGCCTCAGCCACCGGAGTATGGGCGTCCTCCCGAGCAGGGGCAGTCTCAGCCGCCGGTGTATGGGCGTCCTCCAGTGCAAGGACAAGCGCAGCCTCAGTATGGCCACCCGCCCGTACAAGGGCAGCCGCAAGCGCGTCCGGGGCAGCCTCAGGCTCAGCCTCAGTACAGCCGGCCGGAACCACAGCCTCAGGCACGCCCCCAGCCGCAAGCGCAACCTCAGGGACGCGGCGATCCGAATCAGGGACATCGGGAGCCGCCGCAAAATTGACGACTGGTGGCGCGCCCGATACCCCCGTGCAACTTACGAAGACTCGGTCCTGATACACGCGTCGAGCGGATTGAGACTGTCGAGCGGATCGAGTACGTGATCGAGCTTCGCGGCCCATCCTGAGAGCGTATCGCCGAAGCCACCTCGGACACGGCTAGCGCGGCGCGCGCTGGTCATGACGCGCGGCGCCGCACTCCATGCCACTTGCGCACCCACCTCGAGCAGGCGCTCCACCAGTGCAACGTCTTCGCTACATGCAAGCGGCGCAAAACCGCCCGCCCGCAGATAAGCGTGCGCCGACACACCGAGATTCGCCCCGTGCACATGCTGATGCCCATCGGCATCGACATACGTCTGGCGAAAATAATCGCGGACGTGTTGAGGATGCCCACCCCAGTCGTCGATACATATCGAGCCGCACACTGCGTCAGCTTGTAACGCTAACTGGGCGGCCAGCCATCCGGGCGATACCCTGCTGTCGGCATCAGTAAAAGCGAGCCAGCGCGCGCCACCCGCCAGCAGATGCCGTGCACCCGCTGCCCGCGCCATGCCCACATTGCGCGCCTGCAGCGCAAGCGTCACCACGCCGAAGCTCATTGCGATGGCGGCGCTGCGATCAGTGCAGTCATCAAGCACGACGACGGTTTGCACGGCCTCGCCTGACAGCGCCTCGGCCGAGGCAGCGTCGCGGATCGAAGCGAGACAGCGGCCGAGGAGCGCCTCTTCGTTATGCACGGGAATCACGACGCCAATCATGCCAACCCCTCATGTTGCGCTACCGAACGCGAATCGCGCGTCCATACATCGAGGAGCACGTCAGCGTCTTCGTAACGGGCAAGTCGCGTGAGCCCACACTCCGTGTCGAGCAACGCATGTACCCGCGCCGCAGTTTGCGCAGCCTCGTCGAATTCACGGCGCCAATGACAGGCCAGCAAGGTGCCGTCAACGGACAGCGCGCGCGTAATGCATTCGGTCAAACGCCCAAGGTCTGCATCGTCGAGGTAATACGCCAGTTCGCTCAGCACGATCAGATCGAATTGATCTGCGGGCCACTCTTGCGGCACGCTGCGGCGCTCGACACGCACGTGGGGTTGGTCGGCGAGCCGCTCACGCGCGAGGCGCACAGCGGTCTCGTTCAAATCGGTAGCAAGCAGACGGTCGCAACGCATCGCGAGTTGTGCGGACAGTTCGCCGTTTGCGCAGCCCGGCTCAAAGGCGTGGTGATACCGCTCACGCGGCAGCATTGCAAGCGTAAGCAGGCGTTTGCGGCGTTCATACCAGCGGTTGCGAAAACCCCAAGGGTCGTCGCAGTCCGCATAGAGTGCGTCGAAATAGCTGTGGGAGGATGTCATGGGTTGCACCTTGTCTTGCGTGTTGCGTTGTAACCTTGGCCGGTATGGCTGCGTCACTGCGCAGACCTCAGCGCGTTAGCTGCGGCTGATGTGACGAAGCACAACGCGCTGTTAAAGCGCCCATGTGCCGCCCTCGTCACGATGCTGCGTGAGCACCGCTTCACCGAGCGCTGCAAGATCGCGCTCGGCATGGCTCTGTCGCAGGAACACCGGTAGATCGGCCATTGCGCGCGCGAAGCGGAGGTTGCGGCAGAGCGGCGCTGCGCCGAGTGCGCGTCCTGCGTGATGCATGACTTCGGTGGCGGCCGCCTCGACCGCGAGACGAGCGCGCAATGCGGTAGCCTGGTGATCAGCAACAGGATTGGCGTCAATTTGCGCAGCGCCCGCACGCAGTACTGTCGCGGCCCCGGAGAGCGCGACATCCACTGCGCCTAGATGAGCGAGACGGTGTGCGTCGGTGCGCGCTGCCATCGCCGCGGCCAGCATCGTTGCAATGCCCGCCG
>NZ_JBAURZ010000117.1:0-31443 GCF_049581445.1 Paraburkholderia sp.
AGAAAGACCCCCGAAGAACTGCGCAGCCATCGCTGGTATGGCGTGAACGACCTGCGTTCGTTTGGCCATCGTTCGCGCACGGCGCAGATGGGCTACAGCCGCGAGGAATATGCGGGCAAGCCGGTGATCGCGATCCTCAACACGTGGAGCGAGATGAACCCGTGCCACACGCATTTCAAGCAGCGTGTCGAGGAAGTCAAGCGCGGCATCTGGCAGGCGGGTGGTTTTCCGATCGAACTGCCGGTGCAGACGCTTTCCGAGCCGTTCCAGAAACCCACCACGATGCTGTACCGCAACTTCCTCGCGATGGAAACCGAGGAGACGTTGCGCTCCTATCCGGCTGACGGCGTCGTGCTAATGGGCGGTTGCGACAAGACCACGCCCGCGCTGCTGATGGGCGCGGTGTCGATGGACCTGCCGACGATCTTCCTGCCCGCCGGCCCGATGCTGAGCGGCAACTGGAACGGCAAGACGCTCGGCTCCGGTTCGGACACGTGGAAGTACTGGGCCGACCTGCGCGCGGGCAAGATTACCGAGCAGGACTGGCAGGGCGTCGAAGGCGGCATTGCGCGCTCGCCGGGCCACTGCATGACCATGGGCACGGCCTCGACCATGACGAGCGCGGCCGAAGCGCTGGGCTTCACGCTGCCGGGCTTTGCGTCGATCCCTGCGCCGGATTCGCGTCATGCGCAGATGTCCGCCAAAACCGGCATGCGCATCGTGGAGATGGTGTGGGAAGACCTCAAGCCCTCGGACATCATCACCGCCGGTTCGATCGATAACGCTGTGACCACGTGTCTCGCGCTATCCGGTTCGACCAACGCGATCGTGCACATGATTGCGCTGGCGCGCCGCGCCGGTGTCGATCTGACACTGGCCCGCTATGACAACATCTCGCGTCAAACGCCGGTGCTGGCGAACATCCGCCCGACGGGTTCATACCTGATGGAGGATTTCTACTACGCGGGCGGGCTGCAGGCGATGCTGGCCGAACTGGGCGAGCTGATCGACCGGTCGCAGAAGACGGTGAACGGCCTCACGCTTGGCGAGAACCTGGAAGGCGCGCAGATCTTCAATGACGACGTGATCCGCCGCCGCGCCACGCCGCTGCTGCCGAACAACGGCCTGGCGGTCCTGCGCGGCAATATCGCGCCGGATGGCGCGGTGATCAAGCCGGGCGCGGCCGATCCGAAGCTGCACGTCCACACGGGCCGGGCGGTGGTGTTCAAGGACTACAACGACATGGCTGCGCGCATCGATGACGACGCGCTCGACATCGACGAGACCTGCGTGATCGTGCTGCAGCACGCGGGTCCGGTGGGTGCGCCGGGCATGCCCGAGTGGGGTCAGTTGCCGATTCCGAAGAAACTGCTGCAACAGGGCGTGCGCGACATGCTGCGCATCTCCGATGCGCGTATGAGCGGCACGAGCTACGGCGCGTGTGTGCTGCACGTGGCGCCGGAGTCATTCATTGGCGGGCCGTTTGCGCTGGTGCAGGACGGCGACATGATCGAACTCGACGTGCCGCAGAGGAAGCTCAACGTGCTGGTGTCCGATGAGGAACTGGCGCGCCGCAAGGCGGCGTTGGTCGAGCCGGCACCGCGCTTTACGCGCGGCTACGGCGCGATGCACCAGGTTCACGTGATGCAGGCGAACAAGGGCTGCGACTTCGACTTCCTGCAGCGCGACGGCACGGTCGAAAGCGGCGAGCCGGAGATTCACTAAGCGTACGTACGGCGCGGCTGTTCGAAGCGACGTCCTTCGAATAGCCGTGCTAACGTCCTCGCTGAATCACAAACCGATGCGATACACGCGTCCGGTCTGTGCGCCTTCCACGCTGCGCAGGTAGCCAAGGGCTGCGCGCTGCGCCGTCACCGGCTCGAAGCCGCGGAAGAATGGCGCGTAGTCCTCCATCGATTCGCTGAGCACAGTCGGGCTCACCACATTGATGCGGATGCCGCGCGGCAGTTCGATCGCCGCGCTGCGCACGAACCCTTCCAGCGCCAGATTGACGGTAGTGGCGTTCGCACCCAGGCGAATTGGCTCTTCTGCGAGGATCCCGCTCGTCAGCGTGAACGAACCGCCGTCACTCACGTAGGGTTGCGCGATCAGCACGACGTTGATCTGCCCCATCAGCTTGTCGCGCAGACCGATCCAGAACTGTTCGACGGTCATTTCCGGCAGCGGACCGAAATGCACCTTGCCGATGGTCGTAACAACGCCGTCCACCTTGCCAATTTCGCGGAACAGCTTCTCGACACTCGCGGGGTCGGTGCTGTCCACCTGGTATTGGCCACGCGTTGCGCCCACCTCGATCACCTCATGACGCGCCTTGAGTTCGGTACTCACGGCTTGTCCGAGCGTACCGGTTGCGCCAATTACGACGATCTTTTTCATCTGCTGCCTTTGAATGTGAGTGATGGGCAAATTGCTACTTCGTGCGCCGCAACTCAATGACGCGGGTGGGCCGCATATGGTTGAGGGCGAAGTGAATGCGACCCCGGTCCTGGCGGCTGGTTATCGGGCGCGGCTCGTCAAACTGGTGGTCTTCAGCGTATTCCGATTGCGGTGCGCTCATGCCCTTGTCGATCACCGTACAGCCGGGCTCCAGCGCGAGCAGCAAACGATTGCCGCCAACGCGGCTGTCGAAGCCGCCGAGGCCGTCGCGCGCTTCGGGGACGCTGTTGACGAGCGTCGCATTGCTGGTAGTAACTTCATCCGGGCCGATCGCACTATGGCCCGCGATGCGCGCGGCTTCGAGATTCTTGCCGTCGGTATCCACCGTGCTGTCGTGGGTGCGGTCGTTGTGCAGCTCCGCGCTGCTGGGGCCGCCTGCGCCTGGCAGGCGGGTGGGATCCGATGCTTTGCTTGCGTCATTGCTGTTCATCATGCTTTCTCCTTTGAAGACGACATGGTTGAAATAGCAGCAAAACTTGTTCCGGAGCCGACTGGGTTGAAGCGCGCCCTCCGGCTGGCGCGCCCTTCAAGCGCCCTTCATTTTTTTGATTTTTTTTTAATCAACGCGTATTTTCTACAGAGTATGATCTTACTCCGACGAGTACGCGCGGTTAAATTGACGGTCGCTTGCAGGCCGTCGCCAGCGTGGCCAAGAGACATAGTTAGACACAATAACGCGCTGCTCGGACCATCATACGAGGCAGTCAGGGCGGGTGACACATGCACTTTGATGCTGCATTTACACATCGCGGCTACTTGCTGAACTGCGCGCCGGCGCGCGCAGGCGACGGAACATGGCAACCCTATGTAGTGATCTCCCGTTCGAGTGACGGCGAGCTGGTGGCCAACCGTTTTTTCCCAACAGACTTCCGCTTTGCCGACGAAGCCGCTGCTATCGCGCATGCGCGCGACTGGGCCGTGCGCTGGATCGACGCGAGCAGCATGACGATGTGACACGGCTCGCGCCGTTGCAGAAGCGGATCGACCCACGAAGCCCACGCTGCACGAGCGGCAGAAAAACGCGGTAATCTCTGGGGACAATTCACTCTAAGCCGGGCTTGCCGCACGGCCGCGGTCCCTCATCATGTCAAACGCACCTTCGCCCAACTGGGGCCTCGATCAGATCGTTGCGGATCTGCGCGCGTCGCGCGAGCAACTGCATCGCACGCGCCATCCACTCGGCATTCGCGAACTGCCATCACGCGAGGCGGTGACCAGTATCGTCACCGGTTTGCGCGCCGCGCTCTTTCCGACTCACTACGGCGCGCCCGATCTGACCGATGAAACAGTCGACTACTACGTCGGCCACACGCTAGAAAGCACCTTGCGGCTACTCGCCGAGCAGATTCGCAGGGCGCTGCGCTTTTTGCCCGAGCACGCGGAGACGTCCAACGGCGCGCTGAGCACGCTCGCGTTCGAGATGGCGCGCGAATTCGGCACACAATTACCTGCTATCCGTGCGCTGCTGGTGAGCGATATCCAGGCCGCCTATACCGGCGACCCAGCCGCACAGCACATCACCGAAGTGCTTCTGTGCTATCCGGGCGTGTGGGCCATGACGCACCATCGGCTTGCGCATGCGTTGCACCGCCTCGGCATGCCGCTGCTGGCGCGCTTTATCAACGAGATTGCACATTCGGCAACCGGCATCGACATTCACCCGGGCGCGCAGATCGGTCCCAGCTTTTTCATTGACCATGGCACGGGTGTGGTCATCGGCGAGACGGCGATCATCGGCGAGCGCGTGCGTGTGTATCAGGCGGTGACGCTCGGCGCCAAGAGCTTCGCGGCCGACGGCGACGGCGCGCTCATCAAGGGCAATGCACGGCATCCGATCGTCGAGGATGATGTGGTGATCTACGCCGGTGCGACTATTCTCGGCAGGGTAACCATCGGGCGCGGCTCGGTGATTGGCGGCAATGTATGGCTTACGCATAGCGTGCCTCCAGGCAGCAGCGTCTCGCAGGGCAAGATTCGCGAAGGAGAGCGCCACGACGAAGGGCGGCATTGATGTGAGGGCCGTCGTTGGTCTGCAAAGCCGAGGTATTGACGCGGTGTTGCCTGGATATCGCGTAGATATTGCCCGGGTACCGACGAGGTATCGCCTAGGTATTGGCCACCGCCACCACACCGGGATTCCCGACGATCGACAGGAATTCGCGGCGTGTCGACGGGTCCGTGCGAAACGTGCCGAGCATGCGTGAGGTGACCATGGTTGCGCCCGCCTTGTGAACGCCGCGGGTCGACATGCATTGATGCGCCGCTTCGAGAATCACGCCGACGCCCTCCGGTTGCAGCACTTCATTGAGCGTATCCGCGATCTGCACGGTCATCTTTTCCTGAATCTGCAGACGCTTGGCAAACGCATCCACGAGCCGCGCCAGCTTCGAAATTCCCACCACGCGATGTTTCGGCAGATAAGCGACGTGCGCGCGCCCGATGATCGGCACCATATGGTGTTCACAATAGCTTTCGAAGCGGATGTCTTTCAGCACGATCATCTCGTCGTAGCCATCCACTTCAGAGAAGGTACGCGTGAGGATCTCGCGTGGGTCGACCGAGTACCCCGCGAAGAACTCCTCATAGGAGCGCACCACACGCGCCGGCGTGTCGAGCAGGCCTTCGCGCTGCGGATCGTCGCCAGCCCAGCGCAGCAGCACGCGAACCGCATCCTCGGCTTCTTCGCGGGTCGGGCGGTCGACAGGGCGGGTCGGGACAGCGCTTTTCGTGGTCTTCTTTGCCTTGCTGATCATCCCTTTACTCCTGTCATTCTGTGAGGCCGTGAATTCACGGCTTGCGCACCGGCGCAATTCAGGCGGTCATTCTTCCATGTTTTGCGAGGTGGCGTGTGCCCAACGCTTCGCCGATGTCGGCGGCCTGGCGTGCGGCGCGAGCTATTTCGGCCACTCGTCCATGGCGTCGTTGAACAGTTCGGCGATGACGCTGCGCAGCCAGCTCGCGCGGGGATCGTTATGAAACTTGCGATGCCAATGCTGGCGCAAATCGAAGCGCGGCAACTCGAGTGGCGGCTCTACGAGCGTAATCGACGGGTGTTCGGATACGTACGCAAACCCGATGGCATGAGGCACAGTGGCAATCAGATCAGTGCGCGCGAGGATGAAAGGCAGGCTCATGAAGTGCGAAGTCTCCAGCACCGCACGCCGCCGGATGCGCTTCTTCTCGAGGAATTGCTCAAGCACTTCCTGGCTGCGGCCTTCAGCGCGCACGACGGCATGTCCGCTCGCGACGAACTGCGCGAGGGTGAGCGGCGCGCTGGCAAGCGGATGATCGCTACGCAGCAGACAGATGAAGCGGTGTGTGAAAAGCCGCTGCCGAAAAAAGTTGTTGCCTGACAGGTCGGGAAAATAGCCGACCGCCAGATCCACGTCGCCCGCTTCGAGGCCGCGCTCGATTTGCGCGTGCGGCAGAGAGACCGACCGCAGATTCGCATGCGGTGCGCGTTGTGCGAACAGTTGCAGCAGACGCGGCAAGAACACGATCTCGCCAACGTCGGACAATGCGATGGAGAAGGTGTGGGTCGTCGTGGCCGGATCGAAGTCCTGCGCATCGAGCATGCCTTTTTCGATGCGCATCAACGCTTCGCGTGCAGCGGGAATCAAGGCCTGCGCGCGGGGTGTCGGCTCCATGCCGCGCGAGGTGCGCACGAACAGCGGGTCGCCGAAGTACTCACGCAAGCGGCCGAGCGCGGTGCTGACGCGCGGCTGGCTGACACCTAGCCGTTCCGCAGCGCGGCTCACGTTGCGGGTTTCTTCCATCGCAACGAGGTAGGGGATCAGGTTCAGGTCGAGTTCGGACATTCCGGGCGCGTTCGGACATTAACTTACGGGCATTATCCTCATAGCTAATAGAAGGTAGCTCTAAAATCGCACAGCCGGATATTGGGGAAAGCGCCGAGAATCGTCTTTAAGGCCCGGGGTTCCACTCCTGCAGGGCCTGGTGTACTTCTTCGATGACAGGCTCCCAGTTGCCGAGTTCGCGCTGACGGAAGAGGCGCATGGACGGATACCACGGACTATCCGTGCGACCAACCAGCCATCGCCACTCCAGATACGCGGGCACGAGGACCCACACCGGTCGGCCCGCAGCTCCCGCGAGATGAGCAACGGAGGTGTCGACGGTAATCACCAGGTCGAGCGTTTCAAGTATGGCGAGCGTATCGATGAAGTCTTCAATCGCGGGTCCTAATGTATGGATGTCAAACTCATTCGACAGCGCCTCGCTTTCGCGCTCGCGATCGCCTTTCTGCACCGAGAACCACGTCGTTCCCGGCAACGCGAAAAGCGGCCTGAAGGCATCTAGCCAGACAGACCGGAACCGGTCGAAAACGTAGGTTGGCCTACCAGCCCACACGATGCCGATGCGACGGCGCTTCACGTGAGTGTGGGCCGGTGAGACGGCTTCAATGTGAGTTCGCCAGTGCCGCACCTTTTCGGGCGGCGCGAACACGTATGGGATAGAGATGCCTGGCAGAGTCGACAAGTCCAGGCCCATATGCTCCGGTATCTTTAGTAGATGGGTCCAGTAATCGTAAGGTCCGGTTGGCGACTCGGAAGAAAACACAGTCCGGATGCACCTCATGGTCGCCGCTACTTGTGCTACCGGTCTGGTTGTCAATAAATCGACTGTTGCGCCTCGACGGTATAGCCATTCGGCAAACCTGATGCACTGAAACTTATCGCCGTCCCCCTGCTCGCCGACGACAAGAAACTGGCATCCCGCTACTCGTTCGCCGCTCCATTCCGGAATGCCGAGCGGGATAAGCACACTGGCTTTGCTACCAGGGAGTGCGTAGTACGCTTTAGATCTTGTCCAGCCTTCCTTGAACTGACCGCAAGCAAGCTGGGCACCGGCAAGCTGATATTGCATCACTGCGTTGTCCGGCCAGAGTCGAGCCGCTTCCATACTGTACGGCATGCTCTCAACGATGTTCCCGCAAGTGCTCAATGCAAGCGCCGCATAGTGGTGAAATGGGGCGCGCGTTGGATCGATAGACAGTCCCTGCCTCGCAACATCGAGCGCCGCGCTAAAGCGGTCATGTTTGTAGAGCGCATGAGCTAGCACTTCCAGTACGTCGGCGTTGTCTGCAAAGCGGGCGCGGAGTTGCGCAACTACTTCATCGAGTCGTGCAATCCTGGTGGCTTTTGCGAGCGCTTCAACCGTGTCAATCCCGTCCATCGGGTTTGAGGAATCAATCGCCCACGCCCGTGCTGAGTAGTCTGCCGCGTCATCGGTATCGCCGAGTTCCCCGCTGATCCGGGCGATGGCGCGAATCGCATGATGCAGACGTGGCTCTATCTGGACGGCTTTTTTGTATTCGATTTTGGACTCCCGTAACTGCCGTGACTGCAGCAGACAATCAGCAAGATTCCGGTGTAGCGTCGCTGTACCTCCCGCAATATCGATGGCCCGGCGATAGAACGCTTCAGCGCAGATATAGTCATGTCTGGATGCCGCCATCAGGCCCGCGTGTTCCCATAGTTCAGCATTTTTGGGGGCAGCCGTCAGCGCAAGCTGGATATATGTGTACGCCTCGTCGAAATCATTCTCATGCACGCACGCTAGCGATATGCGATGCAAAGCATGCACATCACACGGGCGTACGAAAAGCACCTTTCGGTAACCGTCAATCGCCTCTGGCATACGACGCCCGGCGAAGTCGGCATCGGCGAGCGCAAGCAGTTCGTTCGCGTTCGCTGCGTCTTGGTTCGCAAGGAGAGGTTGGGACATTCGGAGTGGTTCAATCGACGGGTTCTGTTTGCCTATGCGCCGGCAGATATGCCCCTGCGGTCCATAGCAGGGGCACAGGGACTGAGTGTAGGTGTACGCTCTATTGCGTGTAACTAGCCAGAAGAGATACGTCGCTCAACTTTGTGTTGGCGCTGACGATGGCGTAGTAAGTGCCAGGTGTCGGATTGGAGATCGTGCAGGTCGCCGCGCCTCCTCTCACCATGATCGATTCGCAGTCAGGGTGGAGCGAAGAGGGCGTGCCGGCTCTAATGTCCAGAATGGCGGTTTGGCTGGAGGTCGCCGGCGTCACCGTAAAGGTCAGGCTCTTTACCCCCGAAGGCACCACCAGATCGTAATTCTGCATTTCGCCGTTTTTTGCCGAAATAGACATGGCGACACCCGCGCTTAGATCGGTGAGCGTGGGGGGCAGCACCTGAAACGGGCGTGTCAGCGTGCTAACGGCGCCGGTGCTGTCGGTGACCTTCAGGCTGATCTGGTACGTGCCCGGATAGTCATAGTTCGACCATGCATTGACCGACTGCGTGCGAATCATATCGGCACCACCGGTACCCAGATTCCAGGCCCACGAACTGATGGACGCGCCGCGCGAAGTCGAGAGGTCTGTGCAGGTAACCTGCATCAACGCTGTGCTCTCGGTGCAGTTGAAATCTGCGGCTGCTGGAATCTTTCCCGCCTTGGCAGCCTTGACCGTTGCCGTTGCATCCAGAATGCCTGCGCCGATTGGCTGATCCGGCTTTTGCGTAAATGGCTGTACGTTCTGTTGCATGAGCGCCCGCATTTCAGCAACCGTTAAAGGCTTCGGCGCGATGGATTGCACCAGTGCAGCCACGCCGCTCACCATGGGCGCGGCTTGTGACGTCCCATCGAGAATGCCATAGCCTTCGGCGCCCGGTGATGTAGTGCCATTGTTATAGGTAGACCAGATGATCGTGCCGGGTGCCGCGATATCAACAATCGGGCCGAAGTCCGAATCCACCCATCTCGAGGAATCTGTATTGATTGCTCCGACCGTAATGACGTTGCGGCAGTTCGCGGGCTGAACGTTCGATGCATCGGTTCCATAGTTGCCAGCGATTGCAACGACGATGGCCCCTTTGCCGGTAGCATAGTCGATCGCGTTCTGCAGCGATGTCAGGCAGGCTCCCTTTCCGTAGAGGCTGACGTTAATCACCTTCGCGGGGTTCGGATTGACCGGGGCGTTTGCCACAGTTCCACCTGCCACCCAGGTAATACCGTCCGCGATGTCGGAGATGAAGCCGCCGTTGCAGTTTGTTATCGTTCTGGCAGAGACCAGTTTGGCTGCTGGAGCAATTCCCGCGATACCCACGCCATTGTTGGTTGCGGCAGCCATGATGCCGGCGATATGCGTTCCATGCCAGGTGATAGAGCAATTCTCGCCGGGCATATTGCCTGGTTGCGTGCCGTCTCCGCCCCTATTGCTGCCGGTGAAGTCGTAGCCAGGTAGCACATTGGCGTTCAGTTCGCTGTGGCGGGTGATCCCACTGTCCACCACACCAATTACGACACCCGCGCCACTCGCCAGATCCCATGCACCTTCTGCGCGTATGCCCGGAGTCGTCGTTCCCGGCGTCTGATTTGAACTGAGGGCCCACTGCTTGCCATACAGCGGATCATTCGGTGATGAGCCTATGGTGGCCACGGCATCCGGCTCAACATACTCGACATTGGGATCGGAAGCGATAGCTCGCATGAATGCCTTCGCATCGGCAGTGTTCAGTGCGCGCTCGGTTGTGACGACATCCGAGCCGATACCCATACGCCGTAAGTGGTGCGCTTTCGCCGGAAGGGCAGTCGCCAGCTTGTCGAGTTCCGTCTGCACAGCAGACGTTGCTCCTTGTTCAGGGGTGCCGTTCTTATACTTGATAATGAAGCGCTCAGTCTGAGCGTCGGCCGTCAGTGCGCTCGAATTCATCTTTAGCGACATGGCTAGCGATACAGTTTTCGAACTGGCAGCACTGGCAGCTGCCTCGACCGGCGCCGCCGCTTTGGTAGCAGGAGTCGCGACACTGTCTATTCCACCATCACCGCCACAAGCGGCGAGTGCCAGCGAAAGTGCGATGGACCCGATGCCGGCCATCAACCGGGATTCGTTTATGTTGATCCATGCCGCATGGATTCGACCGGTAGCCCTTGCGAATCCGGTACATGTCCCTCTGATTGTTTCTTCTTTCATAGACCGTCCATTGTCTTCTGTATTGGTTATTCCGCCGTTCTGGTGGCGGTCCTGCTTCAACGTCGGCATCACGTTGCGATCTGGCCGGTGGAGGCGCCGTAGTATGCACAGGGAGCTCGCTGTGCTATTTAAATAAGGATGGCTAAGCGAGTTGCGAAAAGCTGGCAGCGTGCCAGACGCCTTTACCGCTGATTGCCCAGTGATGACTTCGATGTGCCTGCTCGCTACATCAAGATCATATCTATCCTGAGAAAGATAAATACTCGGAAGCGTCTGCTTATAGGATCGGAAGATTTACCAGTGGCGTGGGATCGGGCCAGACAGCCTGGCCATGGATAAAGCAAAGGCGCTCAGGGCCCACGGCCAAGGCTGCCAGGAGCAAACGCCCCCATTTCATGTTTTGCTGCAAGACGCGTCACAAAGGGGGATTATGGAAACCCCACCTTGACAAGCAGAACAGGCGCCTTTCATAATTCGCCAATGCGTTCGCTAAACGAATCACTGTTCATCTAACGAACAAATTGCGTGTGGCCATTTCGGGTTTGCGCGCCATGACCAGGACGTGGAGACCGTCCGCGTTTCGCTTCAAAGCGGCTATCCCGTCGGGCTGGTTGTTCTGGCTGAAGCGGCGCGGTGCGAAACGTCCCAAAGGAATTCGACATGATCAACAAGATTTTCGAGTCACTTCAGTCGGCCGTGGCCGATGTGCAAGACGGCGCAACCGTCATGATCGGCGGCTTCGGCACGGCAGGCATGCCCTCCGAGTTGATCGACGCACTCATCGAGCAAGGCGCGCGCGAACTCACCATCGTCAACAACAATGCCGGCAACGGCGATATCGGCCTCGCGGCGTTGCTGAAAGCCAGGCGCGTGCGCAAGATCATCTGCTCGTTCCCCCGGCAGAGCGATTCCTATGTGTTCGATGCGCTTTACCGGGCCGGTGAAATCGAACTCGAACTCGTGCCGCAGGGCAACCTGGCCGAGCGCATCCGCGCGGCAGGAGCGGGCATTGGCGGTTTCTTCACGCCTACCGCTTACGGCACCAAGCTCGCCGAGGGCAAGGAAACCCGCCTGATCGACGGCAGGCATTACGTGCTGGAGTCGCCGCTGCATGCGGACTTCGCGCTGGTCAAGGCCCTCAAGGGCGACCGCTGGGGCAATCTGGTGTATCGCAAAACGGCGCGCAACTTTGGCCCGATCATGGCGAGCGCGGCCAGGACGGCTATCGTGCAGGTGTCGAAAGTGGTGCCGCTTGGCGAACTCGACCCTGAAGACATCGTCACGCCGGGTATCTTCGTGCAACGCGTGATCGAAGTGCCGCAAGCCGAGCATCAAGCCGAACTCGCATCAACCGCTGCCGCCTGAGGAGACCTGAGATGAAAAAACTGACCCGCGATGAAATGGCAAAGCGCGTCGCCCAGGACATTCCTGAAGGCGCGTATGTGAACCTCGGTATCGGCGTGCCGACGCTGGTGGCCAACCACCTGGGCGCCGACAAGGAAATTTTCCTGCACAGCGAAAACGGTCTGCTCGGCATGGGTCCGGCGCCTGCAGCCGGCGAGGAAGACGATGAACTGATCAACGCCGGCAAGCAGCACGTCACGCTGCTGACCGGTGGCGCATATTTCCACCACGCTGATTCGTTCGCGATGATGCGCGGCGGTCACCTGGACTTCTGCGTGCTCGGCGCGTTCCAGGTGTCGGCCAAGGGCGACCTCGCGAACTGGCACACCGGCGCGCCTGACGCGATTCCGGCGGTGGGCGGTGCAATGGACCTCGCCATCGGCGCCAAGCAGGTCTACGTGATGATGGAACACCTGACCAAGCAGGGCGAGAGCAAGATTGCCGCTGAATGTACCTACCCGGTGACGGGCGTGGCCTGCGTCGATCGCATCTACACCGATCTGGCGATGATCGACGTCACCGCCGACGGCCTCGTGGTCCGCGAGATCTTCACCGATCTCGACTTCGACGCGCTGCACAAGCTGACGGGCGTACCGCTGATCGACGGTACCCAGGCCGCGCGCGCCGCTTGATCCGCGCTGACCTGGCAATCCTGGTGCGGCGTCGGCAGACGAGTCTGTCGCACGCCGCGCGCGTTGCTTTGCTTGCGTTCCGTGCCGCGCGCGTGGACGATATGTTCTTCTGCCTCGTTTTAGCCATTCCATCATGCTCGAAGCCAGCGCCCGTCTGACCGGTCTGCTCTGCGGCACGCAGCCGATGAACGACATCTGGTCGCCCCGCGCGACGCTGCAACGGATGCTCGATGTCGAAGCGGCGCTCGCACGGGCCTCGGCCGCGCATCAGGTGATCCCTCAAGCAGCGGTTGCCGCGATCGAAGCAGCGTGCCAGGCCGACCAGCTCGACGCCGAAGCACTCGTCCACGACGCCGCGCTGGGCGGCAATCTCGCCATTCCGCTCGTCAAGCAACTGACCGCGCGCGTCAAGGCGGCGGACGCGGAAGCGTCGAAGTATGTTCACTGGGGCGCGACGAGCCAGGACATCATCGACACCGCAACCGTCCTGCAGTTGCGCGATACCTTCGACCTGCTCGATCAGCATCTGCACACCACCTGCGCGACGCTCGCCACGCTGGCCCGCACACACCGCGCCACGCCGATGATTGGCCGTACCTGGTTGCAGCAGGCGCTGCCCATTACACTTGGCCTGAAATTCGCGCAGTGGCTCGACGCGTTGCTGCGTCACCGGGAACGCCTCGCCACACTGCATGAACGCGTACTCGTGCTGCAATTTGGCGGCGCGGCGGGTACCCTGGCGAGTCTGCGCGACGCGGCGCCAGCGGTGACGGAGGCGTTGGGCAAAGAACTGGGCCTCACTATCCCGACGTTGCCGTGGCATACGCAGCGTGACCGCATGGCGGAAACGGCAGCGTTCTTCGGCATGTTGATTGGCACGCTCGGCAAGATCGCGCGCGATATCTCGCTGCAGATGCAAACCGAAATTGGCGAGCTTGCCGAACCGGCTTCGGCGGGCAAGGGTGGCTCGTCGACCATGCCGCACAAGCGTAACCCGGTGGGCTGCGCGGCGGTGTTGACTGCAGCCACGCGGGCGCCAGGCCTCGTCGCCACCGTCATGGCGGGCATGGTGCAAGAGCACGAACGTGCGCTCGGCGGCTGGCAGGCCGAATGGGATGCGTTGCCCGATCTGGCGCGGCTCGGCGGCGGCGCACTCGCCCACATCGAGCAGATTGTCAGCGGGATCGACGTCAACCCCGCACGCCTTGCTGCCAATCTCGACGCGACGCATGGGCTGATTCTCGGCGAATCGGTCATGCTCGCGCTCGGTGACAGCATCGGCCGGCTGGATGCGCATCATCTGGTGGAGCGTGCGTCGAAAGCGGCGGTCCAGTCCGGCAAGACGCTTTTCGATGTGCTCGCGGCGGATCCTGCGATCACTCAACATCTTTCGGCTGAGCGGTTGAAGCACCTGCTCGATCCGGCTCAATATGTCGGCCAGGCACACGCTTATGTGGATGCAGTGCTGGCCCTTCACGGTGCGCGCGCTGGCCGTGCCCCCTCTCAGGAGTAAACAGAATGCCCTACGCCGCAGTCAACGGCATTGAGTTGCACTATCGCATCGACGGCGACCGGCACGGCCACGCGCCGTGGATCGTGCTGTCAAATTCGCTCGGCAGCGATATGTCGATGTGGACGCCGCAGGTCGCCGCGTTATCGAAGCAGTTCCGCGTGCTGCGCTATGACACACGCGGTCATGGTCATTCGGAAGCACCCAAAGGGCCGTACACGATCGATCAGCTGGCGGGTGACGTACTCGGGTTGATGGACACGCTGAAGATCGACAAGGCGAATTTCTGCGGCCTGTCGATGGGCGGCCTCACCGGCGTCGCGCTCGCTGCGCGACACGCGAATCGTCTGCACCGGGTCGTGCTGTCCAACACGGCGGCGCGCATCGGGTCGCCGGAAGTGTGGGTGCCGCGCGCCGAACGGGCACGCAAGGAAGGCATGCTAGCGTTGTCCGACGCCGTGCTGCCGCGCTGGTTCACCGGCGAGTTCATTGCGCGCGAGCCGCTGATGTTCTCGGTGATCCGCGACGTGTTCGTGCATACGGAGAAGGAAGGCTACGCCAGCAACTGCGAAGCCATCGACGCTGCCGATTTGCGTCCCGAATCACACGGCATCAAGGTGCCGGCGCTGGTTATATCCGGCACACACGATCTGGCTGCAACACCAGCGCAAGGCAAGGAACTCGCCGCCGCGATTCCAGGCGCACGCTATGTCGAACTGGACGCTTCGCATATTTCCAACATCGAACAGGCCGAGACCTTCACGAAGACGGTGTTCGACTTTCTTACGGAGCCGCTATGAACGACGAAGACCGCTATGAAGCAGGAATGAAGATGCGGCGCTCGGTGCTCGGCGACGCGCACGTCGATCGCTCGCTGGCGAACCGCTCGGAATTCACCGACGATTTCCAGAACTTCATCACGCGCTATGCGTGGGGCGAAATCTGGACGCGTGAGGGCTTGGCGCGTCATACGCGCAGCCTGTTGACGATTGGCTTGATGGTGGCGCTCAATCGCAGCGAAGAATTGGCGTTGCACCTGCGCGCAGCGAAGAACAACGGCGTGACGCGTGACGAAATCAAGGAAGTGCTGCTACAGACTGCGATCTATTGCGGCGTGCCGGCGGCGAACTCTGCGTACCACCTGGCCGACAAGCTGTTCCGCGAAGACGACGCGGCTAAGACGTAAAGCGGGGCGAGCCGCGGACGTTTTGCTTTACCGGCAGGCTCGCAACGAGCAGGCCGGCCTTGCTGCCGCCGGCAAGCGCACGCTCGCCCTAAAGCGCGGCGTGCTCATTCACACTGCCGGCCGGTTCAACCGGCAGTGTTACCAACACCGCGCGTAATACCGTGTCTTTGATGACCTCGCACCAATGCGCGAGGGCAGCCTTGTCCATCAACTGCTCGCCAAGAAATGCGCCGAGCGTGTACTGGTTGGCGTTATAGAAATAGCCCAGCGACGCGATCATGATGTACACGTCGCGCGCAGCGACGCCGCTACGAAATACACCTTTGGTCTTGCCGGCATCCAGCACCTTCTGCACCACCGAGAGCGCATAGCCGGAAATATCGCGCAGCTTCGACGACTTCTTCGAATGCTTGCCCTGATGCAGGTTCTCGCTGGAGAGTAGCGTGACGAACTCGGGATGATCCAGGTAGTACTGCCAAACGAATTCAACCATCTGCTGCAAGCCGTGCACAGGGTCGTCGAGATCCAGGTCGAGGCGGCTTTCCGCTTCATTGAACTGCGAGTAAATGGTTTCCAGCACTTCGACAAACAGCTGCTCCTTGCTGCCGAAGTAGTAGTAGATCATGCGGTCGTGCGAGCGCGCCGCTTTCGAAATGCTCTCGACCCGGCCGCTCGCATAGCCCTGCTTGGCAAACACCTTGATAGCGGCCTTCAGAATCTTTGCGCGCGTATCCTGCGCCTGTTTCGCACGGACGCCGGTCGCGCCCGGCTTGCGGGGGGCGGTTGGACTCATGGACGGCCTCGAATCTTTCTCATGGAATGGCGCGGCGCAACATGACTGGCGACGAGGAAAAGGCGTTGCGCAGTCTATTTTGATCGAGTAGATTTCAGTCAGGTTTGGTGTAGCGGATACTACACGAACGGTGAGTAACCGCAACATTTTTCAAAATGAGAAAGACGCGTTCCACGTGAATAGGCCATGAAACAAGGGCTATTTCGTCAAGCGGGTAGGACCGGTCTGTAATGAGGTCGTATGGGAACCCCACCATGACTGAACACACGAAGGTCGATTTCGGCGCAGAAGGCGTTGATGGCGAAACCGCCTCGACGCCTGGCCCCACCGTGCTCGAAAAGGCCGCGCCGCGCAGCGAACGGATGGCGGCAAACAAGATTGAATGCAATGCGTGCCCTGTGCTGTGCCAGATTTCCGCGGGCCGAACCGGCGCGTGCGACCGCTATGCCAATGCGGATGGCCGGTTGATCCGGGTAGACCCGGTGGTGTTCATGTCGCGCTCGCTGGCAACTGGAAACGCCGCGGAACAGACGGCGGTGATCGAATTTGGTGCATTAAACGAGGCACAGCAAAACCGCCAGCAAAATGGACAGCAAGACATCCAACGTGCAGCGCAGCAGGATCAGGCGCTGTTCGTCACCGGGGTCGGCGCATCGTCCACTTATCCCGACTACAAGCCCGCTCCGTTTATCGTTTCGTCGAAGCTCGACGACGTCGACATGGTTACCGTCGTCACCGAGGGCATCTTCAGCTATTGCAGTTTCAAGGTAAAGATCGATACCGACCGCTTTCTCGGCCCGGAGCAATCGAATGTGCGCTGCCAGGGCGAGATTGTCGGCCACGTGAGCACCGCCGAATACGGTTCGCAAATGCTGAGTCTTGGCGGCGTCCATCATCTGACGGGTGGCAGTAAGAAAGAAGGTCGCGTGACCTGCGACATGATGCTTGCGCTTGGCAACAAGCAGGCGGTCGAACTGAGCATCGACGGCGGGGCGAGTCTCGTGATTCGCGCGGGCGCGGCGCCCATCGTCGATGGCGTCGAGGAGAAGCGCATGCGGGTGGGTTGCGGCTCGGCCACCATCGGCATCTTTGCGAAGCAATGGTTCGGGCATGTCGACGAAGTGGTCGTGGTGGACGACCACATCACCGGGGTGCTTACCGAGCATCAGGCAGGGCGTTGCCTTGGTATGACGCGCTCTGGTCTGAAGATTCGGGGCCGCAAGTCGACGCCAGGCCGCTATTTTCAGGTGGCCAATCCGGGCACAGGATGGGGCGGCACGGACATCCAGGACCCGCTTGCCATTGTGGAAGGCTTCGATCCTGCGGTGGCGCGCCCCGGCATGCGTATCCTGATGGTATCGACCACCGGAGAGCATGCGCAATGGTACGAACTGGACAACGATCTGACGCCGCGCATCGTTGAAATGCCCGACGCAGTTCGGCGCACGGTGGAGCGGATTGGCGAAAACTGTGAGCCGTCTCTCGCCACGGTGCTGTTCATTGGCGGCGCTGGAGGCAGTTTGCGCGCGGGTGCAACCGAGAACCCCGTGCTGTTGACGCGGGCGATCAAGCAAGGGCTGGTGAACGTCACCTGCGGCGGCGCGCCCGCCTATGTCTGGCCAGGCGGCGGCATCACCGTGATGGTGGACGTGACCCGTATGCCGGACCGGTCGTTTGGCACGGTGCCGACACCCGCCATCGTCGCCCCCATCGAGTTCACAATGACCTACGATGCTTATAGCGACCTCGGTGGCCATCTCGATGCGGTGCGCTCGCTGGAAAGCGTGCTGGCGAACGGCCCGGAGCATCTCGAAGGCGCGCCGCTGGCACGCCGCACATTGGCACGCCACGCCGGCAATCCATGGCCGCTCGGTATGCCGCCGATGCTCGGCTAACTCACGCAGATACGTCAACGCACAAGATACCCACGTACATATAAACGGAAATGACCGCCACCCGCGCGCCGCTCGACGCAAACCGCTGGCACTTGCAGCACGGACCGATTGATCTGATCATCGGCGCCGACGGCGAGCCCGCGGCCGTCGAAGCCGCGCATGAAGCATGCTGGCAGCGGTTCGGCAGCGTGCTGGATGAACTGGTGGCGGAATTGCCGCTCCTTCGGCAAGCGGTTCCGCCGGATGCGATAAGTTGCCCATGCGAAGGCCCGGTGGCCGCGCGTATGTGGCATGCCTGTTATCCGCATCGGGCCCGCTATATCACGCCAATGGCCGCAGTAGCCGGCAGCGTTGCCGATGAATTGATCGAGGTGTTTGCAAGACCAGGCGTGGCGCGCGTCTATATCAACAACGGTGGCGATATTGCGTTGTACTTAAGCCAGGGACAGTCCTGGCGCGTAGGCCTGTTTGCGGATCTGGCCGATTTCGAAGGCGCACAATTGGCCGGCGATCACCGCTTTGATGCGAACATGACTGTTGATTTCAGCATGCCGGTACGCGGCATCGCAACAAGCGGCTGGCGCGGCCGTAGTTTCAGCCTCGGGATTGCCGATAGCGTGACCGTGCTGGCGCGTAAGGCAGCGGACGCGGATGCAGCGGCAACCATGATCGCCAACGCTGTCAATGTGGAGCATGCAGGCATTGTGCGCGAACCGGCATCTTCGCTAAAGGATGACAGCGACCTGGGCGATCTGCTGGTCACGATAGATGTGCCTCAATTGCCGCAACCGCTGATTGATTTTGCGCTGGCGCGTGGTGCTGAAGAAGCGCAACGGTTGCGCGAACAAGGCTTGATTGAAGGCGCCGCGCTGTTTTTGCAGCGATGCGCCCGTGTAGTTGGCATGGACGGACAAGGCACGTCGTCGCCGTTTTTGAGCGGCGGCCGCGCGGCTCATTACGTCCATCAGGCACCTTACCCAATGGAGGCTCCGTGTTCGAAATACGCCGCGTGCTGACCCACGTCGAGGATATTTTTCACGAGTTCGGTCCGTCGCCTGCGCAGCCGCTCAAGCGCGGTGCGATTGCGGCGGTGCTGAGCAATCCGTTCGCCGGTCATTACGAAGCGAAGATCGAACACGCCATGGAGGCCTTGAAACCCATTGGTCTGGATCTCGCCCAACGCCTGCTTGCTGCGATGGCGGTGCCGCACGCAGCGATCGAAAGCTACGGCAAGGGCGCGATTGTGGGCGCGGCGGGCGAACTCGAACACGGCGCGCTGTGGCACGTTCCGGGCGGCTATGCAATGCGCGAGTTGCTCGAAAAGCATGGCGTGCCCACCAATGCAATCGTGCCTTCGACGAAAAAGGTGGGTGCACCCTCGACGGCGCTGGATATACCGCTGACTCACGTCAATGCAAGCTACGTGCGCAGTCACTTCGATGCGATTGAAGTGCGCGTGCCAGGCGCCCCGGCTGCGGACGAAGTGGTGTACATCCTCGCAATGAGCACGGGACAGCGCGTTCATGCGCGAGTCGGCGGTCTTGCAAAAGAGGCCATCGTCGGCAAGGACGGGCTGCGCTAAACGCGCGGCGATGCTCAAGTGCTTAGCGCGGACCAGGCAACAGACCGCGCGAATCCCTACACGGAGAACGATATGGCAATCAAGCTTCGCAAGCTGGTAGTGCAGGTAGATGAAACACGCATAGAAATGGGCCAACCCATCGAACCACCGACCCGCCGTGCGGTTGCAATCGCGGTGATCGACAATCCCTACGCCGGACGGTACGAACCGAAGCTGGATGCGTTGATCGAAGCAGGCGAGGAACTCGGCGCGTTACTTGGCAAGAAATGTGTCGAGGCGCTGGGCATCGAACCGGGCGCGGCGCAAAGCTATGGCAAGGCGGCGATTGTCGGCGAAGCGGGCGAACTCGAACACGCTGCGGCGATTCTGCATCCCAAGCTCGGCGCCCCGTTGCGCGTCGCGGTGGAGAAGGGTGCCGCACTGGTGCCGTCCGCCAAGAAGATGGGCACCTTAGGCACGGCGATCGACGTGCCGCTTGGACATAAGGATGCCGCGTTCGTGCGTAGTCATTTCGACGCCATCGAAGCGCGGGTCGCGGATGCGCCGCGCGCGAACGAAATCGTGGTGGCCGTGGCCGTCACGGCATCGGGCCGTCCGCTACCGCGCATTGGCGGACTGCAGGTCAGCGAAATCAAAGGCGAAGACGGTTTGCGCTAAATAAATTCGCTGGTACTGTCCTGCCGGTGAGACGGGCGTTCCGCCCGCTGCAGCCAGGCTGAAGCAGTCGCGCAAGCCGCTAGCTACGAGCGTGATGAGTCCGCTGCACATTGGATGGCTGGCAAGCCGCTAAGGGTAACGATGCTTTCGAATCTGCTGGTACAGATGGTCAATGGACTCGCTGACGCGTCGACGCTGTTTCTGGTCGCCGCCGGTTTGTCGTTGATCTTCGGCGTGACGCGCATCGTCAACTTCGCACACGGCTCGTTCTATATGTTCGGTATTTACGTGGCGTACAGCATTGCGAGTCGTTTTGGTCACAGCACGGCGGGCTTCTGGCTGTCGGTGCTGGCCGCCGCGCTGGTCGTCGCGGTGCTGGGCGCGCTGGTTGAAGTCGTCGTGTTGCGGCGTATTTACCAGGCGCCTGAGTTGTTCCATCTGCTCGCCACCTTCGCGCTGGTTCTGATTTTCCGTGACGCCGCGCTGTGGATCTGGGGTCCCGAAGATCTGTTCGGACCGCGTGCGCCGCATCTTGCCGGCGCGGTCAGTCTGCTCGGCCATCCGTTGCCCACCTACGATATCGCGCTGATCGTAATCGGCCCGCTGGTGCTGCTGTTGCTCTGGTACGCGCTGACGCGCACGCGCTGGGGCACGCTGGTGCGCGCGGCGACACAGGATCGCGAGATGCTTGGCGCACTCGGTATCAACCAGGCTTGGCTTTTCACCGGCGTGTTCTTCGTAGGGGCGTTTCTGGCTGGCCTGGGTGGCGCGCTGCAGGGGCCGCGTATGTCGGCCAATCTGTCGCTCGACCTGGAGACCATTGGCAATGCGTTCGTCGTGGTCGTAGTCGGCGGCATGGGCTCCATTCCAGGCGCGTTCATCGCAGCGTTGCTGATTGCGGAGATCAAGGCGCTCTGCATTGGCATCGGCCATGTGTCGTTGGGCGGGATCGATTTTTCCCTAAGTCGCTTCACGCTTGTGGCGGAGTTCGTGGTGATGGCTGTCGTACTGGTGGTGCGGCCTTGGGGTTTGCTCGGACGCGCCAGCGCGGCGGTGCGTGGCATGGCTGCGCCGGAGACGCCGCTGCGTCCCGCTGGCAAGCGGCTCAAATGGTTGGCAGCCGTGGTGCTCGCTGTGATGGTGCTGGCGCCGCTCGCCGCCAGGGCATTTCCATACATGCCGATCCTGCTCGTCGAAATCCTGATTGCTGTGTTGTTCGCCACCAGCCTGCATTTCATCATGGGACCGGGTGGCATGCATTCTTTCGGCCATGCGGCTTATTTCGGTCTTGGTGCTTACGGTGCGGCGCTGTTTCTCAAGGTACTGAACCTGCCGATGGAAGCCGCCCTGCTGCTCGGGCCGCTGCTGGCGCTCGGCGGGGCGCTGGTGTTCGGGTGGTTCTGCGTACGCCTGTCCGGGGTGTATCTTGCGATGTTGACGCTTGCCTTCGCACAGATCGTCTGGTCGGTGGTGTTCCAGTGGGACGATGTGACGGGCGGGAGTAACGGCGTGTTGGGACTATGGCCGTCCAACTGGCTTTCATCGCCGGTGGCGTACTACTACCTTACGCTTGTGTGTGTCGTTATCTGTGTCTGGCTGTTGCGGCGCATGCTGTTTTCACCGCTGGGCTATGCAATGCGCGCCTCGCGTGATTCGGTGTTGCGCGCAGAAGCGATTGGGATCGACGTCAAACGGATTCAGTGGGCGTCGTTTGTGATTGCATCGGTGTTTTGCGGGCTGGCCGGGTCGCTGTACGCCTTTTCGAAGGGGACGATCTCACCGGAAGTGATCAGCGTGAGTCGGTCCGTCGATGGACTCGTAATGGTATTGCTGGGCGGCTTGCAAACCTTGACTGGACCGATCGTCGGCGCCGCGGTGTTTACGTGGCTGCAGGATACCGTCGCGCGTCAAACTGACTACTGGCAAGCGCTGTTGGGCCTTGCCATTCTGCTACTGGTGATTGCGTTCCCGCAGGGCATTGTGGGCTTCGTGCGCGAGCGCTTCGGTGACGACGACCCCAGCACGAAGAACGGGCACGCGGGCGATGCGCCGGGCAGCGAGCGTAGTGGTTCATCCGCTTCTCCATCGCAGGCGACGGCGATGAAGGAGGGACTATGAGCCTCTTGCGCGTATCCGGTCTGTCGAAATCGTTCGGAGGCCTGAAAGCCGTCGATGATGTGTCGTTCGATCTCGAAGCGGGTCAACTGCTCGCGTTGCTCGGTCCGAATGGTGCGGGCAAATCGACTTGCTTCAACATGGTCAACGGCCAACTGCGGCCTTCGTCCGGCTCGATCCGCCTGGATGATCACGAACTCGTCGGCATGCGGCCGCGCGATATCTGGCGTCTCGGCGTTGGACGCACGTTCCAGATTGCCGCGACCTTCAACTCAATGACCGTACTTGAAAACGTGCAGATGGCGCTGGTTTCGCGCGAACGAAAACTGTTCGGCCTGTGGAAGCCAACTGCATCGTGGTACGCGGATGAAGCGTTTAGCCTGCTCGAACAGGTTGGCATGGGCGCTGACGCGCATCGTGCTTGTGGCGTGCTCGCATACGGCGATGTGAAGCGCGTGGAACTCGCTATTGCCATGGCCAATCGGCCGAAACTGCTGCTGATGGATGAGCCTACTGCCGGCATGGCACCGAAAGAGCGCAACGAACTCATGGCGCTGACCAAACGCCTCGTGACTGAACACAAGATTGGAGTGCTATTCACCGAGCACAGCATGGACGTGGTATTCGCCTACGCCGACCGCATGATCGTGCTGGCGCGTGGCAAGTTGATTGCGCAGGGCAGCGCCGAAGCGATACGCAATGACGCCCGGGTACAGGAAGTGTATTTCGGCACCGGCAAGACCTTCCAGGCCCATGCCGCGCTGGATCGCGACAGCGCTACTGACAGTCACCAAGGGGCATTGTAATGACCGAACCCATGCTGCAGGTGTCCGGCCTCAATGCGTTTTATGGCCGCGCGCACATCCTGTTCGATGTCGGTCTTGAAGTGGGCCGAGGCGAAGTCGTTGCGCTGATGGGCCGCAACGGCGCGGGCAAATCGACCACGATGAAAGCGGTGATGGGCCTGCTGCCACGTCGCCAGGGCGAGGTTCGGTTTCGCGGCGCGGATATCGCCAGGCTGCCGCCTTACCGGATCGCTCGCATGGGTATGGGCTTCGTTCCAGAAGATCGCCGTGTATTCTCCGACCTCACCGTAATGGAAAACCTCGACGCAGGCCGTCAACCACCACGCAAAGGCGCGCCGCAGTGGACCCCCGAAAAGCTGTTCCGCCTCTTTCCCAATCTCGGCGAAATGCCAAAGCGCCCGGGCGGACAGATGAGCGGTGGCGAACAGCAAATGCTCACTGTTTCGCGCACGCTGATGGGCAATCCGTATCTGGTGCTGCTGGACGAACCATCAGAAGGTGTCGCGCCTGTGATCGTCGAGCAGATGGCGAACATGATTCTCGAACTCAAACGCGAAGGGCTCTCTATTCTGCTATCCGAACAGAATCTGCACTTCGCTGAGCTGGTCAGTGACCGCGCCTATGTGCTCGAAAAAGGGCAGATCCGTTTCAGCGGCACGATCGGCGAACTCGCGAAGAACGAAACAGTCAGGCGCGCCTATCTGAGCGTCTGATTCCTGCGGTGCCTTAAATGCTGAGCGAAACGCGAGCGCATGATGCACCGGGTAGTCGTTGCGAAAGGAGAAGCAGATGGCAGCAGAGACGTTGACAGGGTTGTCGGGCAAGGTAGTCGTGACGAATATTGGTTTGCTGCTATCCGGCGATATCGATCAGCCGATCCTTGATGCAGATACGCTAGTGATCGACGACGGTGTGATTGTCTCGGTCGGCAAGGAGAAGGATTGCGACCTCGAAGGCGCGCGTACCACGGTGGATTGCAAGGGGACGACGGTCGCGCCGGGCCTGATCGATTCGCACGTGCATCCGGTGTTCGGTGACTGGACGCCGCGCCAGAATCAGATGGGTTGGATCGAATCCAATCTGAACGGCGGGGTCACGACGATGATTTCTGCAGGCGAAGTGCATTTACCTGGCCGTCCGAAAGATGTAGTGGGCGTGAAGGCACTGGCCATTACCGCGCAACGTTCGTTCGAGGGCATGCGCGGCGCGGGCGTCGGAGGTGGGGTGAAGGTGCTGGCGGGCGCGCCGGTGATCGAGAAGGGCATGGTCGAGGAGGATTTCAAGGAGCTCTCGGAAGCCGGCGTGAAACTGCTCGGCGAGGTCGGATTGGGGAGCGTCAAGGGCGGCGAAGAAGCCGGCCAGATGGTGGCTTGGGCGCGCAAGTACGGCATTCAGAGCACGATTCACACGGGCGGTCCGTCCATTCCAGGCTCGGGCCTGATCGACAAAGACGTCGTGCTCGCCGCGGATGCGGATGTGATCGGTCATATCAATGGCGGCCACACGTCCCTGTCTTATCGTCACGTGTGCGATCTCTGCGAACAATCCACTCGCGCGCTGGAGATCGTGCATAACGGCAATGAACGCATCGCGCTGCTAACCGCGCGTCACGCGATCGAACTCAAATGCCCGCACAGGATTATCCTCGGCACCGACAGCCCGGCCGGTTCGGGCGTGCAACCCCTAGGCATTCTGCGAATGATTGCGTTGATCTCGAGTCTCGCCGACGTACCCGCTGAAATCGCCTTTTGCTTTGCGACGGGCAACACCGCGCGGCAGCGAAATTTGCGTCAAGGTCTGATCGAAACCGGACGCCCTGCCGATCTGGTGTTCATGGACCGCGCGCAGCACACGGCCGGCAGCACTCTGCTGGAGAGCGTGCAATTGGGCGACATACCGGGAGTCGGGATGGTGATGATCGATGGCCTGATCCGTTGCCGGCGCAGCCGCAATACGCCGCCTGCTACCGAAGTGCCGGTGGTGTCCTGAGCGCGCGGGCGAGGCACGAGGTGCCCCATCCATGAACCGCCTCTCCAACCCGAAGCCCCTCACGCTCAACGTGAACGGCGCGACGCACTTCGTCAGCGCCGACGCCGACACGCCGCTGCTCTATCTGCTGCGTAACGACCTCGCACTCAACGGCCCGAAGTTCGGCTGCGGGCTCGGAGAGTGCGGGGCATGCACGGTGCTGCTGGACGGCATGCCGACCCGTTCCTGTGTGACAACCGCGCGGGTCGCGCTGGGGCGCGAAATCACCACGTTGGAAGGATTGGGCACACGTACCGCGCTGCATCCGGTGCAACGGGCGTTTATCGAAGAACAGGCCGCACAGTGCGGCTACTGCCTGAACGGCATGATCATGACCGCGAAAGCACTGCTCGACCGCGATCCTCATCCGAGCGTCGAGGCGATTCGCCGCGAGCTGTCGCGCAATCTGTGCCGCTGCGGTACGCATGTCGAGATTGTGCGCGCCGTGCAGCGCGCGGCGGAGCTGCTCGCGGTGGCGGTCGCCCAGCGTGAAGGAGAGCGCGCATGACGGGGCCAGACTTCAGCGTCGAGCGCCGACCCGTTTCGCGTCAGCAACTCTTCGACGCGCAAAACGTGCTGATCGTGGTTCGGCCACCGCAGGCGCCCCCCAAACCAGCGCTTGGCCAGCCGGGTACACGTTCGTCGTACGTGCCGACCGAGGCCGACCTGTTTCTCGCCGTGCGTGGCGACGGCAGCGTGGTGGCGTTCAATGGTCATGTGGATCTGGGTACCGGAATCGGCACTGCGCTCGCGCAAATCGTCGCGGAAGAACTTGATGTGCCGCTGACACGGGTGTCGATTGTTCTTGGTCACACCAACGAGGCGCCGAATCAGGGACCGACGATTGCGAGCGCAACGATCCAGATCTCTGCCGTGCCACTGCGTCAGGCTGCGGCGCAGGCGCGTCAGTTCCTGGTCGCACAGGCGGCCGAAAGACTGGACGCGAGCGCCGATCAACTGGATGTGCGCGACGGCATCGTGCATCGTCGTGGCATGGAACTCGCGCAGGGTATTGGCTATGGCGAATTGCTTGCGGGCCGACGCATTGAATTGACACTGGTAGCCGATACGCCGTTGAAGTCGCCGGACGCATACAGGATTGTCGGCAAGAGCACCCCGCGCGTGGACATTCCAGCGAAAGCCACCGGTGAACTGACCTTCGTACATGACGTGCGCGTGCCTGGCATGCTGCACGGTCGGGTCGTGCGTCCGCCTTACGCGGGCGTCGCGCAGGGCGATTTCATCGGCAATAGCCTGCTGCAGGTGGAAGAGGATTCGCTTGGCGATTTGCTGCCTAGGGTCAAGGTCGTCGTGATCCGCGACTTTGTCGGCATCGTTGCGGAGCGCGAAGAGGTCGCGCAGCAGGCGGTCAAACGACTTGATGTGCAGTGGAAACCGGTCGAAGGATTGCCGCCGCTCGAAACCAGCGCCGAGGTGGAAGCGGCGTTGCGCGCGAATCCTGCCACGCGTCGCGATCTGGTGATCGACGGCGACGTCGACGCCGCACTGACGCAGAGCGGCAACACGCTCGAACGCACCTATGTATGGCCGTTTCAGATGCACGCGTCGATTGGACCTTCGTGCGCGGTGGCGGATTATCGTGACGGCGCGCTCAAGGTCTGGTCCGGTACCCAGAACCCGCATTCGCTGCGGGCGGATCTCGCTTTGCTGCTGGGGGTCGCCGAGCCGCAGATTGAAGTAGTGCGAATGGAGGCTGCGGGCTGTTATGGCCGCAACTGTGCAGACGATGTCGCCGCCGACGCCGCGTTGCTCTCGCGAGCGGTCGGCGCGCCTGTGCGAGTGCAATTGTCACGTGAGGACGAGCACAGGTGGGAACCCAAGGGTGCGGCACAGTTGATGGATGTGCGCGGTGCGGTGAACGCCGAAGGCCAACTTACAGGCTACGATTTCGCCACCCGTTACCCCTCGAACGATGCACCGACGTTAGCGTTATTGTTGACTGGCGCGATCTCGCCGCAGCCACAGGTATTCGAAATGGGCGACCGCACGGCGGTGCCGCCCTACGACTACCGGACCATGCGCATCGTTTGCGACGACACGCCGCCTATCGTTCGCGCCTCGTGGTTGCGTGGCGTCTCGGCGTTGCCGAATACCTTTGCCCATGAGTCGTTTATCGACGAACTGGCGGCCGAGGCAGGTGTCGATCCGGTTGAATTCCGTCTGCAACATCTGACCGATCCACGCGCCATCGATCTCGTCAAAGCCGTGGCCGAGAAAGCGAACTGGCAACCGCGCAACGTGGCGGTCAAAGAGGACAACGAACCGGACGGCGAGATTGCCCGTGGCCGAGGCTTTGCCTACGCCCGTTATGTGCATAGCAAATTCCCCGGTTTTGGCGCCGCGTGGGCGGCCTGGGTCGCGGATGTGGAAGTCAACCGCAAGAGCGGTGAGATGGCCGTCACCCGTGTGGTGGTAGGGCAGGACACGGGCACGATGGTGAATCCGGATGGCGTGCGTCATCAGATCCACGGCAACGTAATCCAGGCGACGAGTCGCGCGTTGAAGGAGCGCGTGACGTTCGGCGAGAACGCGGTCACGAGTCAGGAGTGGGGAGCGTATCCGATCCTGACGTTCCGCGAAGTGCCGGTGATTGAAGTGGTGATGATGCCGCGTCACGGTGAGCCGCCGATGGGCACCGGCGAATCCGCCTCGTTGCCAGGCGCAGCCGCAATTGCCAATGCGCTCTACGATGCAACGGGCGTGCGGTTTCGCAGGCCGCCGTTTACGCCCGAGGTGATTCGCGCCGCGCTATCAGACGGGCCCGCTGCGGCGGAAGCCGCCGCCGCTGCCGCGCGCAAAAAGCGGCGCTGGCGGCTGGGCTTTCTAAGCGCAATGGCAGCGGGCGCGGCGGGATGGCTTGGCGCAGTCGCGTTCGCTCCTCAACCCATTGCGCCGATCACCCCGCCGTTAGCTAGCGCATTCGCACCTGAACTGATCGCGCGCGGCAAACTGCTCGCCTCGCTGGGCGATTGCGCGGTCTGTCACACGGCGCACAATGGCGTGCCCAACGCAGGTGGGCGGCCGTTGCAAACACCGTTCGGCACCGTGTACAGCACGAACATCACGCCGGATGGCGAAACGGGGATAGGCGCCTGGTCATACGAGGCGTTCGCGCGGGCGATGCGCGAGGGCATCCATCGCGACGGGCGGCGTCTTTATCCCGCGTTTCCGTACACCTCGTTCAAGAACGTCTCTAGCGACGACTTGCGTGCGCTCTATGCGTTCCTGATGACGCAGACGCCGGTACGTTCGCGTCCACCGGAAACCAGCCTGGCGTTTCCCTTCAGCGTGCGGCCCATGATGGCGGCATGGAACAGCCTCTTCCTGAAACGCAACACCTTCACGGACGATGCCTCGCAAACCGCGCAATGGAATCGCGGTGCCTACCTGGTCAACGGGCTGGGTCATTGCAGCGCGTGCCACACGCCGCGCAACACGTTTGGCGCGGAGAAAACTGGTGCGGCGTTTTTAGGCGGAGGCCTCGTGGATGGATGGGAGGCGCCCGCCCTTACGACGCTCTCCAATGCGCCCGTGCCATGGACCGAAGACGAACTGTTCAGCTATCTGCGCTATGGGCACGCGCCGTTGCACGGCGTGGCAGCCGGTCCGATGGCACCAGTAGTCAGCGAGCTTTCCGCGCTACCGGATAGCGACATCCGTGCAATGGCGATCTATCTTGCTTCGCTCAATCCGGCCGGCCCGAATGCGAATCCGCATGCATTGGCGCGCGAGTATGAACAGGCCAGCATGTCGGCGCCAGCGGTGTCGAGCCCTGGCGCACGGCTCTTCGACGGTGCTTGCGCGGCCTGTCACCATATGGGCAGTGGGCCGCAACTGTTTGGCGCGCACCCGTCGCTCGCACTCAACACGAACCTGCACAGCGGCACGCCGGACAATCTGATTCGCGTGATTCTCGATGGGATCGACTCGCCTGCGCGGCCCGAACTCGGTACGATGCCGGCTTACCGCGACAGTTTCAACGACGCCCAGGTGACCGAACTCGTGTCGTACCTGCGTCAGCAGTTCGCTGGCGGCAAGCCCGCATGGCAGGACGTGCAAGCGAGCGTGGCGCGCATTCGCGCGGCGCCGCGCGCCGAGTGAAACACGCAGTCCACCGCACTTGTATCCGCATTCCCGCAATCCTACTGATAACGGAGAAACGCATGACCACACGCGCCGCATGGATCTCTCGTCTGACTGTCTCGTTGACGCTGTCGTTGACGGCGCTCGCCGCGAGCGCGCAGGAGACGATCAAGATTGGTGAAATCAACAGCTATAAGGCGCAGCCTGCCTTTCTTGGGCCTTACAAGAACGGCTGGAATCTCGCGCTCGATCAGGTGAATGCGTCAGGTGGCGTGCTCGGCAAAAAGCTCGAAGTCGTCTCACGCGATGACAACGGCAATCCAGGCGACACCGTGCGCGTCGCGCAGGAACTGGTGACGGGCGAGCAGGTGCAATTGCTGTTCGGCGGGTTCCTGTCGAACACGGGACTTGCGCTCGCGGATTACGCGAAGCAGCGGCATATTTTCTTCCTCGCTGCCGAACCGTTGACCGACAAGATCGTCTGGGCTGATGGCAACAAGTACACCTACCGTTTGCGTCCTTCCACGTATATGCAGGTGGCGATGCTGGTGCCCGAGGCGCTGAAGCTGCACAAGAAGCGCTGGGCGCTGGTGTATCCGAACTACGAGTACGGGCAGTCGGCAGTGGCGACCTTCAAGAAGCTGATGCAGGCCGCGCAGCCGGACATCGAGTTTGTCTCCGAGCAGGCTACGCCGCTCGGCAATCTCGACGCGGGTGCCGTGACCCAGGCGCTGGCCGATGCGAAGCCGGATGCGATCTTCAATGTGCTGTTCGGCGCGGATCTCGGCAAGTTCGTGCGTGAGGGTAATACGACGGGCCTCTTCAAGGACCGCAGCGTGGTGTCTCTGCTGACGGGCGAACCGGACTATCTGGATCCGCTTGGCGCCGAAGCGCCGACCGGCTGGATCGTCACCGGCTACCCGTGGTACTCGATCGATACGGCGGCGAACAAGAAGTTCGTCGACGCCTACCAGGCGAAGTATCACGACTATCCGCGGCTTGGCTCGGTAGTGGGGTACTCGGCGCTGATGTCGATTGCCGATGGCCTGAAGAAAGCCGGTTCGACCGATCCCGACAAGCTGGCCGCCGCGTTCAAGGGGCTGAATGTCGATACACCGTTCGGGCCGATCATGTATCGCGCCCAGGACAACCAGTCGACCATGGGCGCCTATGTGGGTGTGACGGGCCTCAAGGACGGCAAGGGTGTGATGACGTCGTTCCGCTATATCGACGGCGCGAGCGTGCAGCCATCGGACGCCGAAGTGAAGAAGCTGCGCCCGGCGGATTGACCGGGGCTTAGTTGAGGCGCTGGGCCGTGCCAACGGTGCGCGGCCCGGCGGTGGATTCGCGGCTATTCCTCTGCGTCGTGCTCGGCGACGAAGCGTTTCAGGTAGGCCAGCACAGCTGCTTCCGCGGCGCGATGATCCGCGCAACTTTTCGACCCGGCGTTTTCTTCATCGCCGAACAGCGTCGAGGGCGCGTTATGCACGTCCACTTCCTGGCCCTCGCGGAACACGCGAATCTCGTGGACGTCTTTCGCATATTCAGCGATCCAGTGGATGCCTTCAATATGGATGCCTGCGCGTAAATTGGGTATCTTCATGCGGCGTCTCCAGGGTGGACCGGACACACGGCGCCGGCCCTGCCTATAACCATACGCCGTCCACGAGGCCGGTGCACGTGTTGATACGTTTCGTTGAACTTTCTCGGGTACGGGCGGCAAGCACGCGCAGACCGGCAGTGCGAAGGGGCGTATGGACGCGAACTGCGGGCTGCTGGGCAATGCACGGTGGTTGCGCCGTAGCGCTTACGGGGCCTCTGGCGCAACGGTGACGAGGCCGGATCCTGGCGGGAAGTAGAGCAAGGCACAGCGGTTGCTGCGTTATTCACGTCAACAACCATCTGGAGGACCGTCATGCCAGAGCAGAAAACTCTCAAGCGTGCTCATACTGACAAACGTGCGGGCAAGGCCGCCAGCACCCAGGCCGGCGAATTCGTCAAGGAAGAGGTGGACCGTGTGCGTGCTGGCAAGCATGGCGTGCGATCCGCCAAACAGGCAATTGCCATAGGCCTTTCCAAAGCGCGTCGCGCAGGGGTGGACCTGAAGGCGCCGAAGAAGGGCACGACCAGCGAAGCGACACGCAAGAAGGCCAGTCTGGATCATGCTGCGGGCCAGCATACGGCAGCTAAATCAGCTACGAAGCGCGCCGCGAGTAGCGAGTCCACCGCCAAGCGTTCGCGCGCGGCCACGACCGCGCTCAAGCACGAAAGCAGCCGCGGCGCGTCCAGTAGCGCCGTGTCGAAGCAAACG
>NZ_JBAURZ010000118.1:0-13133 GCF_049581445.1 Paraburkholderia sp.
CCCCGAGACGAAAAAACCGGAGCCGCGCCGCGCGAGAAGCGCACCTTCGGCGACGAGACGGTCGTAGGCTTCGACGACGGTCGATTTGGACACGCCGAGCGTCTCGCTCATGGCCCGAATCGACGGCACGCGCGCGCCGGGCATCAGCGAGCGGCTGGCAATCCGCTCGCGCAAGCTGTCCATGACGGCTTCGACGCGCGTACGCGACGCGGCGTCGGTGTCGTTCGAGTTGCCCTTGCTTCTGGAAAAACTCACCATCTGTACTGCTCCATGTACCGTACAGTTTGCACGGATTGTACTGCTCCGTAGCTTACACTTTTTCCTCCGACGGAGGATGCTGGGGTTTTTATCTGCCGCCCTTCGGACCGTCCTATGAAACCCAATGCGACCAGCACTGCCCCACATCGCCGCCCCACCGACGGTTGGCTGAGCGGTCTGCTGGGCGTGCTGATCTTCAGCGGTTCGCTACCCGCCACGCGGATCGCCGTACAAGGACTCGATCCGATCTTTCTAACAGTAGCCCGCGCTGCCATTGCGGGCACACTTGGCCTGATCCTGCTGCTGGTGTTTCGTGGGGCCCGGCCGGCGCGGCGCGATCTGCTGCCGCTCGTGGTCGTAGCGCTTGGTGTGGTGGTCGGATTTCCGTTGCTGACCGCGCTCGCGTTGCGCCACATCACCGCGGCGCACGCGGTCGTGTTCATCGGACTGCTGCCGGTCGCCACCGCCATCTTCGGCGTGCTGCGCGGCGGTGAGCGTCCGCAGCGCGCCTTCTGGGTGTTCTCTGCCTTGGGCAGCTGCGCCGTGGTGGGCTTCGCGTTGCGCAACGGCGTGCACGCATCGCCGCTTGGCGACAGCTTGATGCTGGCCGCCATCGTGGTCTGCGGACTCGGCTATGCGGAAGGCGCGCGGCTTTCAAGGCACCTCGGCGGCTGGCAGGTGATCTCGTGGGCATTGGTGCTGTCGTTGCCGCTGATGCTGCCGCTCACGTGGTGGACCTGGCCCGCTTCATTCGCGGGCGTCAGTCAGGCATCACTGTGGGGACTCGCGTATGTGTCGCTGTTTAGCATGCTGATCGGGTTTGTGTTCTGGTATCGCGGCCTGGCGCTAGGCGGTATTGCAAGCGTCGGCCAGTTGCAGTTGTTGCAGCCGTTCTTTGGACTCTTGCTGGCTGCGCTGCTGCTTCATGAACAGGTCCCGCCAGCGATGATTGCCGTGACGGTGATCGTGGTGGCGTGCGTGGCGGGAGCGCGGCGCTTTGGCAGGGCAGCGCCGGTGCAGCGGGTTTTTTGACGGGCTTCAATTCGCGGCGCTCAACAGGCATAGTAAAGCGTTTCCGGAGAAGCTCCGGACAGCGACAGGAATGCGCATGAGCACCGCCAGCCAAACCCGCTCGAGTCCGTTAACCGACGCCACCGCCCTCCCCATGGTGCGCGACGCAACCGATGCCGACCTGCTCGCCATTCAGGCCATCTACGCGCAGCACGTGCTGCACGGCGTTGCTTCTTTCGAGGAGACGCCGCCTTCAGTCGACGAACTGCGTGGCCGTCACGCTTCTGTCTTGAGCCACGGCATGCCGTATCTGGTTGCCGAGGTCGAAGGCACGATCGCCGGCTATTGCTACGCGACGCCGTACCGGCCACGCGCGGCATATCGCAACACCATTGAAGATTCGATCTACATGGACCACGCGTTTCGCGGTCGCGGCATTGGACGCGTGCTATTGCAGGCGTTGATCGAGCGTTGCGAAACCGGCCCGTGGCGGCAGATGGTGGCGGTGATCGCAGATGGCGGCAGCGGCGGCTCGGCGTCGCTGCATCGCAGCCTTGGGTTCGAGGTGATTGGCACGCTCAAGGCGGTGGGCTTCAAGCACGGGCGCTGGCTCGATACCACCTTGATGCAACGCGCGCTAGGCACGGGCGACGCGGCTTTGCCCGACCCGCGACCAGTTTAGACTGCGGTCGATCGCCGGCTGCGCACGCGCCCGTCTCTTCCGACCCCGGTAAGTTGAACTGTCAAAAAGGTTGCTGCGGTAGAACTTTCCCTTTTTTGCACGGTCCCTTCTCCGCACGCTTTACCCGCGTTTTTTGTTCCGGATATCCGCCACCCCGGCGTAGCGCTCGCCTGATGCGAACGCACCCGGTGCCTAATCAATACCTCACGAACCGCGCCGCGCCCTATGCGCCGTCGCCTGTAATCAAGGACCGTCAAGGCCATGCAAAATCTTCTCGCCGAAATCCACCCCAGTCAGTGGACCTCACTCTGGGCTGGGCTCACCGCCATCTCGATGCACCTGTGCGCCGCCGCGGTCATCCTCGTGGTGGGTTGGTGGTTCGCGCGCCGGGTTGCCCGCTCGCTCAACCGCCTGCTCACGAGTCAGTCGCGTATGGACGCCACCTTGCGCCCGGTCCTTTGCGACACGACCCTGTGGGGCATCCGCGTGGTCGCGATTGTCGGCGCGCTGTCGCAACTCGGCATCGAGACGGCCAGCATCGTTGCCGTGCTCGGCGCCGCCGGTCTTGCCATCGGTCTCGCGCTGCAAGGCACCATGCAGAATATCGCGGCCGGCATCATGCTGTTGCTTTTGCGCCCCTTCAAGGTGGGCGAGTGGATCGAATCGGGTAATGGCACAGTCGCGGGCAGCGTCGAAGAAATCAGTCTGTTCACGACGCGCCTGACGAAGTCGGATGGCATTTGCGAATACGTGCCTAACAGTGCGCTGTGGAGCAATTCGATCCGCAACTACAGCCGCAATCCGACGCGCCGCCTCGATCTGGAAGTGGAAATCTCCGTGCGCGACGACGTAGACCAAGCGCTTGCCGCACTGCGAGCCCTGGCTTCGGCCGACCCGCGTGCGCTGTCAACCCCCGCGCCTCAAGTGATGGTGGCCCGTTTCGACGACAGTACCGTGGTGCTGAACATGCGTATCTGGGCCAATCTCGACACGTTCTGGGATATGCGCTGGGATCTCGCCCGCCAGGTTCGTCAGACGCTCACCGATGCGCAATGCGGGCTGCCGGTGCGCACCCGTGAACTGCATATCGTGCAAAGCACCGACGCCAGCCAAATGGCGCCCCTGCGCGCGTCTGTGGCACCAGGCGCCATCGCGCCGGCGAACCGCGCCGTCAAGGAGTCCGAGGCAAGCGCGTAAACAGCGTCGGATAGTCGATCACGAGGCCGTCATCATCGATTTTCAGATTGGCGGCAAAGCTGCGGAATAGCCCTTCGTAGCGATATTCGCGGTTCAGCTCGATACACGAATACGCCTGCTCGACCCGTGTGACCTGCAAATCCGGCGTGGCGATGTATGCCACGGCAATCGGCTGGCGCTCGCCTTGCGCAAGCTTCAGACGGCGGATTGGCAGCGTATTCGTGTATGGCGTAGCGGCAATATCGATGTCGATGCAACCTTCGATTGCCTTCAGCGTCTGGCCTTGGCCGTCACGCCAGTGACCTTCACCGTCGCCGTGCAGTTCCACTTCGCCGCCGCCAGCCACTTTGAGGAATGCGTAATTGACGCGCCAGCTCGGGTCGCAATGCACGCGGTAATAGAGACCATAACCCTTTCCATAGCGTTGCCCAACAACGGCACTTTCGACGAAAAATCCCTCGGCACGCGCATCGAATGCAAGATGTTCAATGCCCTCGCCCTCTTCTGATGCCCAACGAACTTCGCGCATGTCCTTGCCTCCTTCGTGATGGACCGCCGCAGCCGCGTTGCAAATAGCCACTATCAGCATGTGCGGATGCTCAGCCTGGCGCAGGTGCCCTATGCTGCCGGTTCACTATGAACTGACCGTGGCAGCTTCGCTCGATGCACAGCCGCGGTACCACCTTACCACCATGCACGCCGCATCCAATCAAGCCGAATCCGCCGCGCTGCGCACACTACTGCGCAGTCTCGGTCAGGTTGTTCTGCAGCCCAACGCGTTCACCGGCGCATGTCTGCTCGCGGCGTGGCTCATATGCGACCCACGGCTCGCCTGCGCCGCACTGACCGGCGCGATTGCGGCGAATATCGGTGCGCTGCTTGCCGGTTACTGTGAGAAGGATGCGCGTGACGGCCTGCATGGTTTCAATGGCGCGCTGGCCGGGCTCGCCGCCTACACCCTCGTGCCTAACGAAGCCACCTCCGCCGCGCTGGCGATTCTCGCCGGCTTCAGCACCGCATGGCTTTTGCAGCCGTGGTCGCGCTGGCTGCAGGCCCGCGGTTTGGTCGTGTATTCGAGTCCTTGCCTGATCGTTACATGGTTTTGGTTGCCATTCGTCAATGGCGGACCAGCGGCCGCTCCTGCCAGTCACATCGCACCACTTGCCCTACTGCCCGCTGGCGCGCTCTCAGGCCTGGCGCAGGCCGGCTTCGCCTACGGCGCGCTACCTGGCCTGCTGGTGCTCGGAGGGATCGCCGTCTCATCGCGCCGCCATGCGATGTGGGCGCTGGCCGGTTCCGTTATCGGCGGGGGTGCGCTTCTGCTGCTCGGCGCAAGTCCCGCTTCGTTCGACGCGGGCCTTTGCGGTTTCAACGGCGCGCTAACGGCAATCGCACTTGCCGAAAGCACGTGTGGCGCTGTGCTCTGCGGCATTCTGTTATCGGTCGGTCTACAACTGCTCGCACGACAGGCCGGACTGCCGGTCATGACGGCACCGTTCGTACTCGCCACATGGAGTGTGCAACGGTTGATGCGCCAACGCACCGCCAACGACCCGAGCCGCGCGGCGGATCAAAGAACCACAGCGGGAGCTCGTCGCAAGGTGGATCAGAAAAATGCCGCCAACCCTCGTCGCACGGCACCGACGGCAACCCGCACCGGTTAAGCAACGCGCCAACTGAACGAAGCGGCAACCTCAGCGAAACCGCGGCCTAAACAGAGCCGCAGCCTATACAACGCCGCAACCCAAACGAAGCCACACCAGCAGGAGATGCCCATGTCGTTCACCCACACGCCGGCCGCCCGGATTGCCGCTTCGGGGCCTTTCTCCGAAGCGGAGCAACAAACCCGCATCGATCTGGCGGCAGCGTATCGCCTCGCTGCGCTCAATGGCTGGGACGACCTTGTTTATACGCATATCTCGGCCAGTGTCCCGGAGGAACCGGGACACTTCCTGATCAATCCGTTCGGCCTCGCCTTCGACGAAGTCTGCGCGTCGAATCTCGTGAAGATCGATATCGCGGGCAACATCGTCGGTCCGAGCGAGCATCCAGTTAACGCGACCGGCTTCGCGCTGCATGCCGCCGTCCACGCGGCGCGCAGGGATGCATTTTGCGTCATGCATCTGCACAACACCTCCGGTATTGCCGTGTCGTTGCAGCCTGCGGGCTTGTTGCCTGCGTCCCAGCACGCGTTGCGTTTTCACGGACAGCTCGCGTATCACGATTACGAGGGACTGGCGTTCACACCTTCGGAGGGCGAACGGCTGGTCGCCCATCTGGGCACCTATCCGGCCATGCTCCTGCGCAATCACGGCACGCTCACTGCCGGTCGCACGGTAGCCGAAGCCTACGTGCTGATGGCGACGTTGATCAAGGCATGCGAGATCCAGTTGCAGGCCCAGGCAGCCGGCATGCCGCTCGTGATGCCGTCCGATTCGGTGGCGGCACGCACCGCAGAGCAACTGTTCGACGGCGGCGCCGTGGAAGGCGCGCTCGAATGGCCCGCATTGCTGCGCAAACTGGATCGGCTCGATCGCTCGTATCGCCATTGAAGCGCACGGGGGGGCATCGCCCCGTCCTTATCCTTACCGTTCGACCTCACTCTTGACCCAAGGAACAGCACTATGCCCACGTTTCACATTGAGCTCTTCGAAGGCCGCACGCTCGAACAGAAGCGAAAGTTTGTCGAAGCCATCACCAGAACGACCTGTGAATCGCTCGGCGTCGAGCCGAATTCGGTGGAGATCATCCTCACCGACGTGAAGCGCGAGAACTGGGCCACAGGCGGACGCTTGTGGTCCGAAGCATAGCGCAGCACCGGACACCCCTCCCTTCTGCCGCCAGGCCGATGCCAAAGCGCTCCCACCGCGCTGCTGCAGCGCGGTGTATTGACGCAGTTCCCAGACCGACGACCGCCATCGGCACTTTGAGAACATCAAAACAATCTTGATACACATCAACGATTTAGCGTCTTAAATCCGGGGTCACGCCTTTTCATGCGCGGCTTTTCGACGCATGGGGCGATGCAGCAAAATTCAGCGCATTCCCCTACTCTTGCGCCATCTGCACAGGCAGTGCGTGTCGACAGCGGTCGGCGCGCGTAGGTTGTTTCCGGCATCAAAGCTATGAACTCCGCACTCTCAGCATTTGACCTGGCGCGCATTCAGTTCGCGTTCACCGTTTCATTTCACATCGTGTTTCCAGCGCTGAGCATCGGTCTCGCCAGTTTTATCGCGGTGCTCGAGTGGCGCTGGCTCCAGACTGGTAAGGCGTACTACAAAGATCTGTGTCTGTTCTGGTCGAAGATCTTTGCAGTGGCTTTCGGCATGGGCGTCGTCTCCGGCGTCGTGATGAGCTATGAGTTCGGCACTAACTGGTCGGGCTTCTCAAGTTTCGCCGGCCCGATCACTGGTCCGCTCCTCATGTACGAAGTCATGACGGCGTTTTTCCTCGAAGCCGGGTTTCTCGGCATCATGCTGTTCGGCTGGCAGCGCGTGAGTCCACGCGCGCACTTCGGTGCCACGCTGTTGGTCGCCATCGGCACCTTGATCTCGACCTTCTGGATTCTCGCCTCCAATAGCTGGATGCAGACACCCCAAGGGTTCGACATCGTCGATGGCCACGTCGTACCGCTCGACTGGTTCAAGATCATTTTCAATCCGTCGTTCCCGTATCGCCTTGCGCACATGGCGCTTGCCGCATTCATCGTTGCGGGCCTCGTGGTCGCAGCCGTCGGTGCATGGCACCTGCTGCGCGGCCGCCGCGATCCGGCTGTGAAGAAGATGTTTTCGATGGCGCTCTGGCTGCTGTTGATCCTCACGCCTATTCAGGCCTTCGTCGGCGATCAGCATGGACTGAACACGCGCAAATATCAGCCGGCGAAGATCGCCGCCATCGAAGGCCTGTGGAACACCGAAAAAGGCGGCACTGCGCTCAATCTGTTCGGCATTCCCGACATGAAGGCAGAGACGACGCGCTACGCGGTTTCGATTCCGCACCTGGGCAGCCTGATTCTCACACATAGTTGGGATGGCGAAATTCGCGGGCTGAAGGAATTCCCGCCTGAGGACCGCCCCAATTCGACCATCGTGTTCTGGAGTTTCCGCGTGATGGCGGGCCTTGGCGTGCTGATGATCGTGATGTCGGCCACCGCCTGGGTGCTGCGCCGGCGCGGCAAGCTGTATGACGCAAAGTGGTTTCAGAAGCTCGTCGTGGCGATGGGACCAACCGGTTTCATTACGCTGCTGGCGGGTTGGATCACTACCGAAGCGGGCCGTCAACCTTGGGTGGTCTACGGTGTGATGCGGACCTCGCAGGCAGTGTCGCCGCTCACCACGCAGCAGGTGGGAATCTCGCTGATGGCGTTCGTGATCGTCTACTTCCTCGTGTTCGGCACCGGCATCTACTACATGCTCAAGCTGATGCGCTCCGGGCCAGCGTTGCCGGGTCTGACACCCGACGGCGTGCCGGACAGCACACCCGGCCACAACGGTCGTCGCCCGATGTCGGCCGCCGATCGGCTAATCGATGCAGCCTGAGTCCAGCACCGGCTTCAAGTCCCGGTTCGCAGCCCGGGCCATAAGCCGAACAACAACGCGTCAACCAGACGAGGCAGGAAAATGGATGTAACCGTAGTGTGGGCCGCGATCATCGCACTGGGCCTCTTCATGTATGTGGTGCTTGACGGTTTCGACCTGGGCATCGGCATCGTGTTTCCGTTCTTTCCCGATGAGAAAGAGCGCGATCTGATGATGAACACGGTCGCCCCCGTGTGGGACGGCAACGAGACGTGGCTGGTGCTCGGCGGCGCAGGACTCTTCGCCGTGTTTCCCGTGGTGTATTCGACCGTGTTGTCCGCGTTGTATCTGCCGCTGATCTTCATGCTCGCGTGCCTGATCTTTCGCGGCGTGTCGTTCGAACTGCGCGCCAAGGCGAACCGTACCAAACACCTCTGGGATCTGGCGTTCATCGGCGGCTCGACCGGTGCGGCGTTCTTCCAGGGCATCGTGCTGGGCGCGTTTTTGCAGGGCATTCCGGTGGTCAACGGCACCTACGGTGGCGCAGCGTTCGACTGGCTCACGCCGTTCAGCCTGCTAACGGGTCTCGGGCTCGTGGTCACCTATGCGCTACTGGGCTGCTGCTGGCTGATCGCCAAAACGGAGGGCGATCTGCAACGACGCCTGCATCGCGTGGTGTGGCCCATGACCCTGATCCTGCTTGGCTTCATCGCGCTCGTCAGCCTGTGGACACCGCTGCAAGACCCGAACGTGGC
This sequence comes from Paraburkholderia sp., assembly GCF_049581445.1. Taxonomy (GTDB): domain Bacteria; phylum Pseudomonadota; class Gammaproteobacteria; order Burkholderiales; family Burkholderiaceae; genus Paraburkholderia. The sequence goes on from NZ_JBAURZ010000118.1 coordinate 8,421, forward strand.
GCAGCGCTGGTTCGGCTCGGGCCTCTTCTATCGGCTGCTGCCGGTGCCTTTCCTCGTTGCGATCTGCGCGTACTTCATGCGCCAGGCGGTGCGCGAGCGCCATCACAAGACGCCGTTCGTGCTGGCGCTCGCGCTGGTGTTGATCGGCTACCTCGGTTTGCTGGTGAGTCTCTGGCCGTATGCGATCCCATCGAGCATGACGCTGTGGGAAGCCGCCGCGCCGCGTTCGAGCCAGATGTTCACCCTGGCAGGTGCAGCGGTAATTCTCCCCATCATCCTGACCTATACGACGATGGGCTACTGGGTATTTCGCGGCAAGGTGCGTCATGGCGACCAACATCACTATCACTAGGCAGACCGGCACATCCGCACGCTCGCGACTGCCCGGCTGGGTCTGGTTTATCGCGCTATGGTGCGTGGGCGTGGGCGGCGCGATGTCGCTCGGCTTTGCGTTCAAGGTTCTGATGAATCTGACGCTGTTCGCCGTGAAATAACGGCCGCACTCCGTTTTGCCGCGGTGGCGGTCAATTGTCAAACCTTGCGACGGCGCTTTAAAAATTAGCGGCGTGCCGCGTCTATGTAGCAGGCTGAGGCACTAACAGCGATTCGATACCACCACAGAAATGAGCGTGCGCACAACAACATAACGCCGGACCGGCAGCGCAGGAGACCAGTTCGCACGCCTTTACTGTTTGCCATGCCGATGGGGATCAGCACATACGAGCCGACCACGCGAAGCGTAGCGCCGGCCACCAGGGAGTCCCCGTTGCCGACGATCGGCCATACGATCGCGACATCGGGTTGAAGGAGTCTCGGCAGTGAAGCGTCAGCCTCGGGGAATATAGGGGCGCGCGTCAGCACACAGGGCCACGCTTGCCTCGGGTGGCCCGTCGGGGCGGATGGCGTTGCATAGGGGAGGCGCCATCCGTATCCGGCATGCTCGGAACGCCAGCCCGGCGGTTCACCGAGTGCATCGCACCGCCCTTGCGCCAACAGTCCGCCAACCTCTGTGTCGCTCAGACTCGAAACAATCCCGTCCAAGTCGCTCATCTGCACCGGAAATCGAAATACCGAACCAAGCCCCGCTGCGGAGCGTAGACGCAATAACCGCAGGCGGCCCGTCCAGCGTGCCGAAAACTCAGGCTGGCGCAGATTTGGCGCTTATGCCGATTCGAGGTTAGAGCTTCGGCACTAACGCCGGCCCGGCCCACCCCGAGAGCCCCGTCCCATGCGGGTTCATGGTGGTAAACCAACGCAGATTGGCCGAAGGCTTATCCGGCCGTTTAGCCGCCAACTACCACTTAATCCATATATGCCAAGCGGCTTGCAAAAACCATACTGCCTTCACTTTCCCGCGCGGCCCTAGGTCTTCGAGACCATTTCATCACCTGGCTTCCAGCCACTCCGCGCTCTCTGTGTCCCATCCTTCCCCGGAGGTTTTCATGGGCGCCGTACCGAGCCGCGAGTTCGTCCGTAATCTCGATGATGCAATCCTGCCTGAACTGTGGCGCCGCCGCACGCAGTTGTCCGATGACGAAATGGTCTCGATGGTCGACCTGGTCAAGCGGGCACTGCGCACCTATCATCCGCTCGAACTGCAAGCGCTCGGCGACGACAAGGAAGAACTCGTCGCCCAGTTCATCTTCGCCAAGGTGCTGCGGCTCGCCCCCGGCCATACCGACACCCACGCCTGCCCCGAAAGCGCACCCTCCAACGGCTACGCGTTGTGCGCCTATTTCCGCCGCTATCTGATCGACTGCCTGCGCAGCGCCGGACACCAACGCAACGTTTCGATGGAAACCGAAGGCGTGGAGCAGGAAATCGACCTGCGCGCCCACGCACTCGAAGACCCCATCGATAGCGTTCTGATGCAATACGGTCTCGACGAAGCCCACGTGCGCGCAGCCGCACGCACCTTCATCGAGGAACTCGACGAACCCGAGCGCATCGTGCTGGCCGGCAGCCTCGGCTGGTGCTCGGAATGCAAAGGCGGGTTGTCCGCCGTGGCGGCGCAGCATCGCGTGCCCTCATATCACTACCGCGCCGTCAAACTCGGTGTCACGATGAAAAAGACGGCCAATGCCATCGATTTTTCCAATACCAAGATCGGCCGCTGGCTCACCGACGCGCTCGGCATCGAAATTCAGCTCGACAACCGCGCCGCGATTCTGGTCGCCCTGAACCTGCTCGCCGCCGAATCAAGCGACAGCGAAATCAACGACGCGGCCGCCTGAATGCAATAGCGTCGAGTGGCGTAGCCCTTCCTTGTACCGGACTCCTGATCGTGTAGCCGCGACGGCAGATTGCGGCCTTCGATTTAAGAGCCCTTTATCCGGTGATTGCGTGCTATCTGGATGGGCATTTAGCCGATAACCACGCCTCATTCAAACGACCTAAAGCAATGCCAAGCAATTGTTTGCAAAGAATTTTCACGACAAACGGTTGCGATAATCTCTACAATGATCCCGGTCGTGTTCCGGGGGCGTCGCAGTCGTGTCGCAAGTGGCACGCTGTTGCCCGGAAGAGGTTTGCCGGAGCGGACGATCGGGGAACTGCGTCGGCGCTAGGCGCCTGATGCGGCATCAGTCCAATAACCTATTAGAACAACCCAATCACGCTATGGAACAGTTGACCTTTGGCGCTTGCGTCAAGAAAAGCTGGAGCAGCACCTGGCAAGCCATCGTGCAGATGCCTGGACTTCTTTTCGGTGCCGGTGTCGTTTTTGCCTGTATCGCCCTGCTGTCCGGCTCCTTCCACCATACGCCCGCCGAATCAGCCCAACTCGACGCCGCTACGCGAGCCGGCAACGGGTTGATGAGCGCGGCCTTATCGATTCTCCAATTTGTCGTGTCGGGCTGCCTGACCATCAAAATTCATCGTTTCGTTCTGCTCGGCGAAGGCAGCCAACCGCTCGTGCCGCTTGGTGGCAAACCTCTTGCCCGCTACACCCTCTTCTCCTTTTGCCAGGGACTGCTGGCCGCTCTCTTCGCGCTAGCCGTCGTGCTCCTTGTGGCTCTCGTGCGCCGCCACACAGGATCTGGACTCGGATTCATGGCTGTGATGGCGGTGCTCCTTTTCGTGTACGGGTTCGTCGCACTGCGTTTGTCCCTGCTCTTTCCCGCCATCGCGCTCGGCGCCCGCCTGAAGCCGCGCGCAGCATGGAACGATAGTCGTGGTCATTTCTGGAGCATGTGGGCGGTGAGCGTCGCCTCGGCACTGCCGCTGCTGTTGCTCACCGTGCCTTTCCTGATCCTGACTATCCACCACAAGATAGCGGCTGATCAGCAAGGCTCGTCCGGCGTTTCTATCGGACTGGCGCTCATCAACGCACTCGTCACCGTGCTGCTCGTCGTTCTGGTTGCCGCAGCCCTGTCCTGGCTTTACCGGCGCTACGCAGACCAGTTGCGCGACCACGTCGCGCAGTAACGGGGGCTTACCGGCGAACGCGCTAGTTGAGTTGGCCCGCTCAACGCTCGGGTGTTGGCGCGGGCCACCAGACGTTCAAGTCTGATGCGCTTAAGGTGAGTCCCTCGCTCAAAACAGCTTGCCCGGATTCAGAATCCCATGTGGGTCAAGCGCCTGCTTGATGGCACGCATCGCAGCCAACTCCTCCGGCGAGCGCGAGATGGGCAAGAACTCGCGCTTGAGCGAACCGATCCCGTGCTCCGCCGACACTGAGCCGTGCAACGGTCCAAGCATGTCATAGACGAACGCATAGACCGCGTGATGCTCGACGCCTGGTACCGAATGACCATCCACGGTGAGGTGCAGATTCGAATCGCCGATGTGGCCGAAGAAATACGACTGGTTGCCCGGCCATTTCGCATCGAGCGCAGTACGGCACGCGTCGACGAACGTGCCAATCTGACCAATCGGCAAGCTGACGTCGAAGTTGATCGGGTCAAGGCGCACCGGAAACTCCGCCGTGCATTCGCGCACCGCCCATAATGCACGCGCATCGGCCATCGATTGTGCGATCACCGCATCGCGAATGGTGTGCGCTTCAAGGGCTTCGTTCAGCGCGCCGGCGAAGCGCTCACCATCGTCGGCGGCATCGAAGCTGGTGTGCTCAATCAATGCATACAGCGGGTGACTCTCCGCAAACGGCGATCGCGTGCCGGTCAGCGCTACGCCGAAGTCGTAGAAGTCCGGCCACATGATCTCAAACGCGCCGATATCGTTGCCAAAGCGCGTTGCGAGGCGTCTTAACAGACCGACCGCCGCATCGTAATGGTCAAGCGCGACCAACGCCGTATGCCGAGCCGCGCGCTGCGGACGCAGGCGCAATACGGCGCGCGTGATCACGCCGAGTGTGCCCTCGGAACCGATGAACCAATGCTTCAGGTCGTAACCAGTATTGTTCTTGACCATTTTGCCGAGCGAACTCAACACGTCGCCATTGGCCAGCACGACTTCGAGACCGAGCACCTGATCGCGCGCAGTGCCCGACTGGATCACACGATTTCCGCCCGCGTTGGTGGCGAGGTTGCCGCCAATCTGACAGGAGCCGCGCGCGCCGAGATCGAGCGCGAGCTCGAAACCCGCTTGCGCGGCGGCCTCCTGGGCAGTCTGCAAGGTGGTGCCGGCCAGCACGGTCATGGTCGCTGAAGCCGGATCAATTTCCTCGACGCCAGCCAGCCGCTCGAGTGATAGCGCAATGTCTGAGGCGCGGGGGATCGCGCCGCCCGCCAGCCCCGTCATGCCGCCCTGTGG
>NZ_JBAURZ010000119.1:0-23252 GCF_049581445.1 Paraburkholderia sp.
GCCAAAGCTCGCCGTCACGCACACGCTCGAACCGAATCCCGCGCAGTTCAGCCCGACCGGCCCGGTATGGCCCGGCGGCGGCGTCAAGCCTTCGACTTCCTCATCGATATCGCTTGCAGCCGCTTCCGGATAGATCAACGGTTCGTCCGAATACACCGCGCTTACCTTGAATTTCGCCTTCGGCCCGCGCGGAAAGCCATGCAGTTTGCGCAACTGGCCGCGCACCTTTGAGAGCAACGGGTCCTGAATGGTCAATGCCAGGTCGTCGATGCGGATGCGTGTCGGATCAAGCTGACCGCCCGCACCGCCCACGGTAATCAAAGGCTGCCCCTGTTCGACACACCATGCGATGAGCGCGGTCTTGGTCCGCACGCTGTCGATGGCATCGACCACGTAATCGAAGCCGCCTCCCAGTACCGTCGCGAAGTTGTCGGGCTCGACAAAGTCTTCAATCAGGCGCACGTCGCAAATCGGATTGATCTGAGCAATCCGCTCGGCCATCGCGTCGACCTTGGGCTTGCCGTAGTTGCCGTCCAGTGCATGAATCTGCCGGTTTGTGTTGCTCTCGGCAACGTTATCCAGATCGATCAGCGTGAGCGTACCAACCGCACTGCGCGCAAGCGCTTCGGCAACCCACGAGCCGACGCCGCCAATGCCGATCACGGCAACGTGCGCCCCCTCGAACGCGGCAAGTGCGGGCGCGCCATACAGGCGGGCAATGCCGCCGAAGCGCCGCGCATGATCCGCGGCTTCAAAGCCGCCGGGGCTGGTAGTAAGATCGGGCTGCGCGGTATGGCTTGGGGTCGACATGGTCAGGGGCTCGTCGTGAACAGGCAAAGGCGGACAATCATGCAAGTAAGGCGTAGATGAACGGCGAGCAATCAGGTGGCCGGGCAACTGGCTGAGACAGACTGCTATTTTGCCTGATCGCGTCGCAACGCATATTGAACTAACCTGCGGGATAGGCCCGCGCAGCGGTGCAGAGGGTGTCACGTCGCACGCAGGAAATTCGTTCCTTAGCTATACTGGCCGAACTGTAGCGTACGCATAAGAACATGACTTCACTCGCTGACCTTCGAAAAAATTATTCGCTCGGTTCTCTGGACACAGCCGATGTCGACCGCAACCCGTTCCGTCAATTCGACGCGTGGTTTGCACAGGCCGTCGACGCACAACTGCCCGAGCCGAATACGATGACGTTGGCGACGGTCGACTCACGCGGCCGCCCTTCGGCGCGAATCGTGCTGATCAAGGTCGTTGACGAACGAGGTTTTGTATTCTTCACGAATTATGAAAGCCGCAAAGGCCGCGAACTGGCGGATAACCCGTTTGCAAGCCTGCTGTTTTACTGGATCGAACTCGAACGTCAGGTGCGTATCGAGGGCACGGTCGTAAAAACCAGCGCGGCGGAAAGCGACCAGTATTTCCAGTCGCGCCCGCTGGGTTCACGCATCGGCGCATGGGCATCGGAGCAGAGTCAGGTAATTGAAAGCCGGTCGATCCTCGAAGCGCGCGAGAAAGAAATCAGCGCGCAATACGGTGATCATCCGCCGCGTCCGCCTCACTGGGGCGGTTACCGTCTGGTTCCGGACGCAATAGAATTCTGGCAGGGCAGGCCGTCGCGTTTGCACGACCGTCTGCTGTACACCCGCTCGGCTGATAGCAGCGACTGGCAGATCGCCCGACTATCGCCTTGAATCTATACACAATGCCGTGGTCCGCGCAGCCGTAGAAGCAGCGCGCGGCACGACTGGGTTGCGCGGCCATCGAGGCCTGGGAGTCACGCCACGGCACGCAGCGACCGACAAGCTTTGCTTTGTATTTCATCGGACACGGAGAAATCACATGTTCTGGGAGAAGAAGCTGGCGCAGTGGGTAGAAGAAGTGCGCACCAATGCCAACGTGCCCGCACGACTGGTCCTGTGGGATGGCCAGCAACATGACTTTGGGCAGTTTGCCGCGCCTCAGGTCACGTTGCACGTGAAGAGCGCAACCGCGCTGCCCTATCTGCTCGAACCGAGCCTCGACAATCTTGGCGAGGCGTACGTGAAGGGCAAGATCGATATCGAGGGCAAACTGTCGGACATCATCAACGTGGGCTACTCGCTCGCCCGTAGCACGGTGACGAGTGCAAGCAAGCTCGCGCGTGTGCGACGTTACTTCAATCACTCGAAGTCGTCGGACAAAAAGGCCATTCAGTACCACTACGATGTCTCGAACGAGTTCTACGAGCTATGGCTCGACGAGAACATGGTCTACTCGTGTGCCTACTTCGAGAACGGCGACGAAGATCTCGCCACTGCGCAGATCAAGAAGATCGATCACATCCTCACCAAGATCCAGTTGCAACCCGGTCAGCGTCTGCTCGACATCGGGTGCGGCTGGGGCGCGCTCGTCATGCGCGCGGCATCGAAGTTCGGCGCACGGTGTCTGGGCATCACGCTGTCGCAGAACCAGTTCGATCTCGCCACGGCGCGCGTCAAGGCGGCTGGACTTGAGGACAAGATCGAGATTCGTCTGCAGGATTATCGCGATCTCGAAGGCCAGTTCGATCGCATCACCAGCGTGGGTATGTTCGAACACGTCGGCCGCAAGAACCTGCCGGGATATTTCCAGAAGATCCACGATCTGCTGGTCGATGACGGCGTAGCGATGAACCACGGCATAACGTCGTCGGATGCGGATAGCGGCGAGACGTCGCTTGGCGGCGGCGAGTTTATCGACCGCTATGTGTTCCCCGATGGCGAGCTACCGCACATCAGTCTCGCACTCGAATGCATGCAGCGCGGCGGGCTCGAAGCGGTTGACGTCGAAAGTCTGCGCCGTCACTATGCGCACACGCTCGATATCTGGGCGGAGAACTTCGAAACTCACGCGGAAAAAGCCCGCACGCTCGTCGACGATGAGAAATTCCGCATCTGGCGCGTGTATCTGGCCGGCTGCGCGTATGCGTTCGAGAATGACGACGTGTCCATCTATCAGGTGGTGTGCCGCAAGGCCGGCCGCAGCGCGAAGGCGTTGCCGTGGTCGCGGCAGTATATGTACGACAAACCGCTGTGACGCGGTTGCGCCGGAGCGAAGCCCCGTCGCGTGACGGCTCCGGCGCAACTTTTGACAGCAAGAAACCAAATCGATGGATCAAGGTGGAACAGACGAATTCCCGTTGTTGACGGATGAGTCGGAGCCGACCGCGCCAGCTGACCAGGCGGCCAGGCTCGCCGACGAGGACGTGCAACTGGATCTGTTCGGCATGCCGGTGGCCGGTGCGTCGGCGAACAACGGGGCGAGCGGCGCTGTGCCCGGCAATGGCGGCGACCGAGCAAACGCTTTAATCAACGCCGACGCGCGCATTCCGACCGTCGCTCACGCAACCAGCGCCATAGCCCACGCGACAGCGCCCACAAACCGCTCACGTCAGCCGCGCACCCAATCCATCGCTTCGCTCTGGCAAGACGAAGCCGAAACCGAAGGCGCGCTATCCAGCGACCCCCACGAAGCCGAGCGAACGCCCTCGCCTCCCGCAGCCCCAAAACAGCGTCGCGCCCGTGAGGTGGCCGCCGCCGAACCGTCGCCTGAAGTATTGGCCATTGCCCAGGCGCTGCCGCCGCAGGTCCACCTGGGCACGTCGTCATGGTCGTTTCCCGGCTGGAACGGCATCGTCTACGCCGACGACTACAGCAACAGCAAACTGTCGCGCGACGGCCTCGCCGCGTATGGCGCGCATCCGTTACTGCGCACGGTCAGCATCGACCGTTCGTTTTACGCGCCGCTCACAGTCACCGACTATCTGCGCTACGCCCAGCAGGTCCCGGACCACTTCCGCTTCATCGTCAAGGCACCCGCCATGGTGACGGATGCCACCGTGCGCGCCGAACGCGGCGAACCGGTGTCCCTCAATCCGTGCTTCCTGAACGCACAACTGGCTATCGACGAATTCGTCCGGCCGTGTCTGGACGGCCTCGGCGCCAAGGCCGGCGCGCTGGTCTTCCAGTTCTCGCCGTTGCCGGATCAGATGCTGGCGGATCCGGCCGGCTTTATCGAACGGCTCGCGCTGTTTCTCGCGGCGTTGCCGCCGCTACTTGATGGCGCCTGCTATGCAGTCGAGATCCGTGATGCGTGCCTGCTCACACCGCGCTTCATTCGTACGCTGAAAGCGGCCGGGGTTAGGTACTGCGTGGGAATTCACGCGCGGATGCCCGATCCACTGAGGCAGGCGGCGGCGCTAGCGCTGCTGGACGGCGAGCCCGCGGGGCCGCTGATCGTGCGCTGGAGTCTGCACGGCGGCTTCAAATATGAGCAGGCCAAAGCGAAGTACGAGCCGTTCGACCGCCTCGTCGACGAAGACCCAACCACCCGGATGGCGCTGGCGGAACTGGCCGCGCGTTATGCCATCGCCGGACAGCCCGTCGTGATCGCTGTCAACAACAAGGCCGAGGGCTCGGCTCCGCTAACCTGCGCGAAACTCGGCCAGGCCATCGTCGAAGCGTATGCGCGGCTCATGGAAGAAAGCGAAAGCGCAGACGCTGCCGCCCCTACCTGACGCTCAACCCGCCTTGATCCGATGCGCGAACTTCTGGCGAAACTTCGCGACCTTCGGCGCCACGACGAACGAGCAATAGCCCTGGTCCGGGTGCTGCGCAAAATAGTTCTGGTGGTACGCCTCGGCCGACCAGTAATTGCCGTCGAGTGGCAACACCTGAGTGACGATCTGCCCGTCGTAAATGCCTTCGGCGGCGATCTCGCGGATGGCCTGCAAGGCCGTCTCCCGCTGCGCCTCCGAGTGCGTGAAGATCACCGACCGGTATTGCGTGCCGACGTCGTTACCCTGCCGGTTGAGCTGGGTCGGATCGTGAATTGCGAAGAAAATATCGAGGATCTCGCGGTAGCTGATGCGTGCAGGATCGAATTCCACCTTCACAACTTCCGCGTGGCCGGTCACTCCGTCGCAGACCTGCTCGTAAGTGGGCCGCTCCACCTGGCCGCCCGCGTAGCCTGACTCCACCGCGGTGACACCTTCAACGCCGAGATACACCGCTTCGAGACACCAGAAACACCCGCCACCGAGGGTGGCGATTTCGCCTGTCTGACTCATGCTGCCTGCTCCTAGTTGAGTGCCGCCCGCTCTTGTGCTGGACTACGCCGCGCTGCCGCTCGACCCTTGCATCCTGGCGGCCCTTGCCGGTCACGCGCATAAAACGCGCCACGGCGGCAGCGCCCGCCAAGGCCAACACCACGGTCAATGTTCGCGGCCTGAAGATCCGCGATTCCGTTAAAATTGGGACAAATCGCCGATTTTCTACATGACTTTCGATTCAATTTCCTCTATTCGCGCCCGACTCGCGGCAACCCGGCCACTTAAGTGGCCGCACTTCCAATGAAGCGCGCCAGCCCGCCCAATTTTGATCAGAGCGCCTTCAAACAGGCGCTGGGTCAGTTCGCCACCGGCGTCACGGTGATCACCACCCGTTCGGCATCAGGTCAGCTCATCGGCATTACGGCCAGCTCGTTCAATTCGGTCTCACTGACGCCGCCGCTCGTGCTATGGAGTCTCGCCACGCAGTCAGCGTCGATGCCAGTGTTCCGGGCGAACAGTCATTATGTTGTCAACGTGCTGGCCGAGTCGCAACTGGACCTGTGCAAGCGCTTCGCTACGGTGAAGGGCGATCGCTTCGAGGGGGTGTCGCACGCCGCCGGCGATTCCGGCATGCCGGTACTCGACGGCGCGCTGGCGTGGTTTGAATGCCACAACCGCAGCCGCTACGAAGAAGGCGACCACGTCATTTTTGTAGGCGAAGTGGAACGATGCGGCATCCGCGAAGACGCCGCCGAGGTCGCGCCGCTGGTGTTCCAGAACGGGCTATTCCACGGATTGAAGCCGCTTTAGTGTTTTAGGCGCCGCCGGTGCCGGTGCCGGTGCCGGTGCCGGTCCCAGTGCCGGTTCCACCAGCCGCCGTCCCCACCACCGCGCTCACACCGGCTCCCGGCACCAATGCGACCGGTACGCCTGAATCCTCTTTGAGCGTCTGCAGGACAATGTTTGACCGGATATCCATCACGCCGGGCGCCTTGTAAAGCCGCTGCAACACAAAATCTGAATAATGCTTGAGGTTATGTGCGAGCACCCGCAGCAGGTAGTGGGTCTCGCCGGTCACGACGAACGCGCCGACCACCTCGGGCCAATCACGCAGCGCCTCCGCAAAGCGCTCGTGCCAGTTCTGCTGGTCGTTGCGCATGGACACCTGCACGAACGCTTCGAGCTCGAAGCCCAGTACTTCCCGGTTCAAACAGGCCCGGTAACGTTCGATGACCCCCTGCTCCTCCAGCAGCCGCAGCCGCCTCAGACAGGCAGAAGGCGAAAGCGAGATCCGCTCCGCCAGGTCTAGATTGCTGATCCGTCCCTCTTGCTGAAGCACCGTCAAGATACGGCAATCGGTGGCGTCGAGCGAGATCGCGTTCATATTCGGTCTCCCTTTCCCATTTGAATCAAATTATGTTCCAAGATGGACCAAAAAACGAGATTTTTTCGCAAGCACATTTCAATCGGGTCGGCCTATCATTCCCCAATAGACCAGCAATAGCCTGGTAACAGGCCGCGAGACACGGACGGAGACATGCACACACTCTGGGACATCACCCCTGCCATCGACACCAGCACGCCCGTCTGGCCGGGCGATACGCCGGTTGGCATCGAGCGCGTCTGGCGCATGGAAGCCGGTTCGCCGGTCAACGTGGCGCGCCTGACGATATCGCCGCACACCGGCGCCCACACCGATGCGCCACTCCATTACGACGCTGAGGGCGCCGCCATTGGCGCGGTGCCGCTGGATGCCTACCTTGGCCGCTGCCGGGTGATCCACTGCATCGGCGCGACGCCTGTCGTCACGCCGGAACATGTCGCGAGCGAGCTGGCCGACCTGCCGCCGCGCGTCTTGCTGCGCACCTGCCAGCACGCCCCCACCACCACATGGGATAGCGGGTTTTGCGCGGTCGCACCGGAGACGATTGACCTGCTGGCATCGCACGGCGTCAAGCTGATCGGCATCGACACGCCGTCACTGGACCCTCAGGACTCCAAGACGATGGACGCGCATCACCGCATCCGCGAGCACAAGATGGCGATTCTCGAAGGCATCGTGCTGGATGCCGTACCGCCTGGCGACTACGAGCTGATTGCATTGCCGCTCAAATTCGCCACGCTCGATGCGAGCCCGGTGCGCGCTGTGCTGCGCGCCTTGCCCGCCTCTACGGCGTTGCCGCTTACCTCCAACACCTGATCATCTGACCTTCCGACTGGACCATCATGAATAACCGTGACGAAGCCGTCGCGCTCGACCGCGCCGACCCGCTTGGCGCTCTGCGCAACCAGTTCGCGCTGCCTGCGAACACCATTTATCTCGACGGCAATTCGCTTGGCGTACCGCCGGCGGCCGCCGCGCAACGCGCGCAAACCGTGATTGCCGCCGAATGGGGCGAAGGGCTGATCCGCAGCTGGAATAGCGCGGGCTGGTTCGCGCTGCCGCGCCGACTCGGGAACAAGCTCGCGCCGCTGATCGGCGCAGCGGATAACGAAGTCGTCGTCACAGATACGATCTCGATCAACCTGTTCAAGCTGCTCTCGGCTGCGGTGCGGCTCGCCAACCAGCGCGATCCAAAACGACGCGTGATCGTCTCCGAACGCTCGAACTTCCCGTCTGATCTGTACATCGCACAAGGACTGATTGAACAGCTCGACCGTGGCTACGAATTGCGCCTCGTCGACGATCCGTCGGAGTTGCCCGCGGCGATTGGCGACGATACGGCGATTGCGATGATCACGCACGTCAACTATCGGACCGGCTATATGCACGACATGGCCGCGCTCACGAAGCTCATCCACGACAAGGGCGCGCTCGCGCTGTGGGACCTCGCGCATTCCGCGGGCGCCGTGCCGGTGGATCTGAACGGCGTCGACGCGGACTATGCGGTGGGCTGCACGTACAAGTATCTGAACGGTGGTCCGGGTTCGCCCGCATTTGTGTGGGTGCCGCAGCGTCATCAAAACACGTTCGCTCAGCCGTTGTCCGGCTGGTGGGGGCATCGCGCGCCGTTCGAAATGAATCCGGTGTACAAGCCCGACGATGGCGTAGGCCGTTATTTGTGCGGCACGCAGCCGATGGTGTCGATGGCTTTGGTTGAATGCGGACTCGACGTATTCCTGCAAACCGATATGCAAACGATTCGCCAGAAGTCGCTCGCCTTGACGGACCTCTTCATCGAACTCGTCGAGTCGCGTTGCGCGGAGTTTCCACTCAATCTCGTCACGCCGAGAGACCATGCGCAACGCGGCTCGCATGCGAGCTTCGAGCATCCGCATGGGTATGAAGTGATGCAGGCGCTGATTGCGCGTGGCGTGATTGGCGACTATCGCGAGCCCCATGTGTTGCGCTTTGGCTTCACGCCTCTGTACACACGCTTTGTCGATGTATGGGATGCCGTGGAAACGCTGCACGAGGTGCTCGCCAAAGAGATCTGGCGTGCGCCCGAGTTTGCCGCTCGCGGTGCGGTGACCTGAGGAGAGTGCGATGACCGATCATATGCAAACGCCAGGCGCGCCGAATTCCACCAATACGCCAAATACGCCCAGCAACGCACCCGTGCAGGGCTGTCCGTTTGGTCATGGCGGCAGCACGCCTGCTTCCCCCACGCACGCTCAACACGCGCCGCACGTTCCGCCAGCCGATGAAAGCTGGCACAACGCCCAGCTCGATTTCTCGGAGTCGATGAGCTACGGCGATTATCTGTCGCTCGGCTCGATCCTGTCCGCGCAACATCCGCTCTCGCCGGATCACAACGAGATGCTGTTCATCATCCAGCATCAGACAAGCGAATTGTGGATGAAGCTCGCGCTCTATGAATTGCGCGCGGCGCTCGTTGCGGTGCATCGTGATGAATTGCAGCCGGCATTCAAGATGCTCGCGCGCGTCTCACGCATCATGGAGCAACTGGTGCAGGCGTGGAGCGTGCTCTCCACCATGACGCCGTCCGAATACACGGCAATGCGGCCCTATCTCGGCAGCTCGTCGGGGTTTCAATCGCATCAGTACCGGCAGATCGAGTTTCTGCTCGGCAACAAGAACGAGATGATGCTCAAGCCCCATGCGCATCGTCCCGAGGTGTTCGCCGAAGTGAAGGCGACGCTTGAAGGACCATCGTTTTATGACGAAGTCATTCGCCTGCTCGCACGACGCGGGTTTGCGATTGCCCCCGAACGGCTGGAGCGCGACTGGACCCAGCCGACCACCCACGACACGTCAGTCGAGGCAGCGTGGCTCGAGGTGTATCGCAATCCTTCGCAATATTGGGACCTGTATGAGATGGCCGAAGAACTGGTCGATCTCGAAGATGCGTTTCGTCAGTGGCGTTTCCGCCACGTGACGACGGTCGAGCGGATCATTGGTTTCAAGCAGGGCACGGGTGGCACAAGCGGAGCGACGTATCTGCGCAAAATGCTGGACGTGGTGCTGTTTCCTGAGTTGTGGCATGTGCGGACGATGCTTTAATGCACGTCTCGTCTCTCACGGTTAACGTCGCACATCATTCACCGTGCGGTATATCCGCCATCAATCGGCAACGCCACGCCGCTGATCATCGAACCCGCGTCACTTAACAGAAACAGGATCGGCTCAGCCACTTCATGCGGCTGAGCGAACCGGCGCAGCGGTATGCCCTGCAACGCCGGGTCCCGTTTAGCCGGATCGCTCCACGCTTGCACCGCCATCGGTGTGAGCGTCACCGTCGGGTTCACGCTGTTCACGCGAATCCCGTACGGCCCAAGCTCGATGCATAACGCACGGGTGATTGCATCCATCGCCGCCTTCGACGCGGAGTAACTCAGATGATCGTCCAGCGCCACGAGCCCGGCCTGGCTCGATACGTTGACGATGCTGCCGGCGCGCTTGGCCGTGATCATCCCGCGAGCGACATGTCGCGCGATCAAGGCCGCGCTGCGCGCATTCACGGCCATCACACGGTCAAAGCTCTCCGCTGTTGTATCGATCGCGCGTTCGAGTAGCGCGATACCGGCACAATTCACCAGCCCGTCGAAGCCTTCGACCTCAGCGAGCGCCTCATCAATTGCTGCTGGATCGCTAACGTCGAGCATCAATGGCTCACAACCGGTCTCTTCGGCGAGGCGCGCGAGTTCGTTCACGTTGCGCGCCGCCGCGACGACATTGGCGCCGCTCGCGCACAACAGCTCGACCGTCGAGCGGCCGATGCCGCTCGAGGCGCCCGTCACCAGAAACGAGCGATCCGAGAAATCGAAAGTAGTCTTCATAGGGTTGCAGGGGGGTGATCGGTTTCAAAACGGGATAACGATCAGTGTAGGCGGGAAACCCATCCTCATGCGGGCACAACACGGTGCGGTAGCAAGGCTCGCCACCCGGCTGCAAAGGAATGAAGCGGCCAACCGACTCATGTCCTAAGCGGCACAATCCCCGCAGGTTCGTGAATCAAATTTGACGCAACGCAACAGCCGCGCAAACACGCTCCGCACAAAGCCGGGAAGCGGGGGCGTGCGCCGCAGCCCGCGCCGTCACGCCGCGCTGCGCCACAGATAGCCGCGTTTGCCGCCTTGACTTTCGATTCACCGGGTACGATCATTCGCTCACAGTACGAGCAAATGCTCCAAATCAGAAAACGCACGCGCAGATCGTGCGCTCTCAGGAGACGCAAATGAACAGCGGCCAAGGCGGCGTCGCGGACGCCAACGTGATCTTGCACATCGGCGCAGGATCGTTTCATCGCGCCCATCAGGCGTGGTATCTGCACAAGCTCAACGAGATCAGGCAGACGGGTGAACCGATCTGGTCGCTGACGGTCGGCAATATTCGTGGCGACATGAATCCGGTGCTGGAAGGGCTGGCCGCACAGGACGGCGTCTATACGCTCGAAACGGTTACGCCAGCCGGCAAGCGCGCCTACGAAACAATCCGCTCGATCGAACGGGTGGTGCCGTGGACCGAGAGTCTCGACGGCCTGATTGACGCTGGCGCAGACCCGTCCTGCAAGGTCATCGCCTTCACCGTGACGGAAGGCGGCTATTACCTCGACGAACACGACCGCCTCGACACCGCCAACCCCGACCTCGCCACCGACCTCAAGGGCGGCCACGTGACCATTTACGGCGCGCTGGCGGCCATCCTCGAAGCGCGCATGCAGGCCAAGGGCGGCCCGGTCACGCTGCAAAGCTGCGACAACCTGCGCAGCAACGGCGAGCGTTTTCACGCGGGTATGCGGGAGTTTCTCGAACGCAGTAACGCCAATCTTCTGCTCGCGTGGTTCGACACGAATACCACCAGTCCAAGTTCGATGGTCGACCGCATCACGCCGCGCCCGACGCCCGATGTCCGTGAGCGCGTGCTCGCCGCCACCGGTTTCGACGACGCGGTGCCAGTGATGGGTGAAGCGTTTATCCAATGGGTGATCGAAGACCGGTTCTGTGCGGGACGTCCCGCGTGGGAGCGAGTCGGCGCGGAGCTGGTGGATTCGGTGGTGCCGTACGAGGAGGCCAAAATCCGCATCCTCAACGCGACACACAGCTGCATTGCCTGGGCCGGTACGCTGGTCGGGCTCACCTACATCCATGAAGGCACGTTGGACCCCGAGATCCGACAGTTCGCGTTCGATTACGTGACGCAAGACGTGATTCCGTGCCTGACGCCGAGCCCGCTCGACCTCGCGAAATACCGCGACGTCGTGCTGGACCGCTTCAGCAATCCGCATATTCAGGACACCAACCAGCGAGTGGCGGCGGATGGCTTCTCGAAGATCCCCGGCTTCATCGCGCCCACGCTCTCCGAATGCTTCGAACGTGGCGTCGAACCGGCGGCCACCGCGATGCTGCCGGCGTTGTTCTTCCGCTTCCTTGACCGTTGGCAGGCGGGCAGCTTGCCCTACACGTATCAGGATGGCGTGATGGACGAGCGCACCGCGCGCGCGTTCTTCGCTGCACCGGACCCGTTGCAGGCTTTCTGCGCGGACCGGCTACTGTGGGGCAGCATGGCGCAGACGCCGCATCTGGAGAAGGCGATGCGCGGCGCCCTGGCTCGCGTGGACGCATGGCTGGCCAAGCGTGGCAAGGCGTAGATAATCAGGGACAAGCGCAGCAAGCAAGCGCGCACGGCTGGCCGCCTACCGGTCGGGTGGCCATCTGCTGCGATCCGTGGCCAAGCGCCGGCCACGCGCTTGCCGTGAACGCGCCACGCCATCTTCATTCGCCCCAAGCCAGGTCTAACGCCCATGGCATCTGCCGCCGTGTGCGGCTAAAGTAGCGCATCCCTAACGACGAAGGTTTCGCGCCCATGTATCTCGGCATCGACCTCGGCACGTCCGAAGTGAAAGTCCTGCTGCTAGCGTCCGATGGGCGCGTGATCGGCACCGCAGGTTCCCCGTTCACCGTGTCTCGCCCGCATCAACGCTGGGCCGAGCAGAATCCGGCCGACTGGTGGGCCGGCACGCGTGCCGCGCTGGCGGCGCTGCGCGCCAAGCACCCCGACGAGTTCGCGCAGATTCGCGGCATTGGCCTGTCCGGCCAGATGCACGGCGCAGTGCTGCTCGATGCGCAAGACCGTGTGTTGCGTCCGGCTATCTTGTGGAACGACATGCGCAGTGTCGAGGAGTGCGCCGAACTGACCGAGCGAGCGCCCGAACTGCATCGCATCGCCGGCAATCTGGCGATGCCCGGTTTCACCGCGCCGAAGCTGTTGTGGGTCGCGCGCCACGAACCGGACATCTTCCGGCAAACGGCCTGCGTGCTTCTGCCCAAGGATTACCTGCGGCTGCAACTGACGGGTGAGAAGGTATCCGATCCATCGGATGCGGCGGGTACGCTGTGGCTGGATGTCGCCAAACGCGACTGGTCCGATACGCTGCTCGCCGCCTGCGACATGACCCGCGCGCAGATGCCGCGGCTTTGCGAAGGCAGCGAATCGTCCGGCGTTCTACGAGCGGATGTGGCGCGCGAATTCGGCCTGAGTGAAGGCGTAGTGGTCGCGGCGGGCGGCGGCGACAACGCGACCAGCGCGATCGGCATAGGTGCAACGCAACCGGGCGACGGCTTTGTGTCGCTTGGCACGTCGGGCGTGCTGTGCGTGGTCGGCGATAGCTTTCGGCCGAATCCGGCGTCGGCGGTGCACGCGTTCTGTCACGCTATTCCGGATCGTTGGCATCAGATGAGTGTGGTGCTGTCGGCGGCGAGCTGTCTGCGTTGGGTCTGCAAGCTCACTTCCACCGACGAGCCCACGCTGCTCGCCGAAATCGAAGCGCTCTCCCCCGAAGCCCTCGCTAGCGCGCCGTTCTTCCTGCCGTATCTGTCAGGCGAGCGCACGCCGCATAACGATCCCTACGCGCAAGGCGTCTTCTTCGGTATGAACCACGCCACCGATCGCGCATTGCTCGGCTATGCGGTGCTCGAAGGCGTCACCTTCGCGCTCACCGATGGGCTTGATGCATTGCGCGCCGCCGGCACCGAAGCGAGCGCCTTGTCGCTGCTCGGCGGCGGCGCCCGCAGCAACTACTGGGCGCAACTGCTGGCCGATGCACTGAACACCACCACTCGCAAGCACGGCGGCGGCGAAACCGGCGCTGCACTCGGCGCGGCACGGCTTGGGTGGCTCGCAGCAGGTGGCGATCCCGCAACCGTCCTGAGCAAGCCGCCGGTGGAAGTGGAATTCACGCCAGATCCTGTTCGCCATGCAGAGTTGCGGGTGCGTCTGGACGGCTTTCGTGCGCTTTACCGCCACGTGCGGCCGCTGTTCGACTCGTCGCGCGAACGGCTCGCTTAGGCATGGCGTCCATGTCGAATCGGCAAGCTGACTGCCTGCCATCCTCGGCGTAAATAAACAGAAGCCCATCGTGCCCAAGTCCAACGAAAAACTCGATCTCGCCACACGCGCCGCGTGGCTCTACTACGTGGCCGGCAATACGCAGAACGAGATCGCCGAAAAGCTGCAGGTTTCGCGCCCCGTCGCGCAGCGGCTGGTGGCGTTCGCGGTCGAGAAGAATCTGATCCGGGTCCGGGTCGATCATCAGCTCGCCGATTGCCTGTCGCTCGCCGAACAGTTGTCGAAGCGCTACGGACTGACGATGTGCGAAGTGGTGCCGGTAGACAGCGACACACCCGAGGAGATCGACCGCAAGCTGGCGGTCGCCGGCGCCCAGGTGATGGAGCGCTACCTCAGCGAAGAAAAACCGATGGTGGTCGCGGTCGGCAGCGGCCGGACGCTCAAGGCTGCGGTGGATCAAATCGCCCAGCTAGAGCGTCCGCAACACCGGTTGGTGTCCATGGTAGGAGCGATCGCCCAGGACGGCTCCTCGAACCGCTATGACGTCGCGCTGCACATTTCGGAGAAGACCGGCGGCAAGCATTTTCTGTTGCCCGCGCCTTTGCTTGCCGACAGCGAAGCCGAACGCGCCCAGTGGTGCAATCACCGCCTGTACCGGATCGTCGAAGCGCTCACAGGCGAAGCGGATGTGGCATTTGTCGGGATCGGCAATATCGGGCCGAACTGTCCGTTGCACGAGGACGGTTTCATTACCGCAGCGGAAGTGAAGGAACTGGTTCAGCAAAAAGCAATCGCCGAGATGCTTGGCTTGCCGATTGACGGCTCCGGCGCGCATGTTGAATCGACGACTGGGCAGCGCGTCACCAGCGTTGCGCTGGATTCGCCGCCCAGGCGCCCCACGATTGGCTTTGCCGGCGGCGCGCGCAAGCACGACGCAGTCATCGCGGTGCTCAAAGGCGGCTGGCTATCAGGTCTCGTCACCGACGAGTTGTGCGCGCGGGCGGCGCTCGCGGCTTAAGGCGAAGCAAAGCAAATAACGAAAAAGGGCGCGGCCGAGGCCGCGCCCTTCTTTCATCTTTCGCCCATGCCCATCAAGCGGCCAGCACCTCAACAATCTTCCGCTGGAATGCCTTGCCGTCGCTATCGAACAGATGGCAATGGTCCGGCGTCCCGCCGAGCTTCTGCGTTTCGCCCTTGGTGTGACGTTCGAGCGGCGGAATCCGCGCAATCAGCCCTTCCGGTGCGACGCTCGACTCCGCGTACAGGTAGGCCGCGTCGCCCAGCGACTCGACCGCCATCGTGCGCGCGGAGACGCCGTCTTCAGCCATGCCGACGTGGAAATGCTCAGGACGAATCCCCACCGTCACCTTGTCGCCCTGCTTGGCCGCCCCCGGCTCTACCGAGACGCGTTGCGTCTCACCGGTTTCATAGCGCACCATGACGCCGTCGTGCGTGACCGACTGCACGACGCCTTCCATGAAATTCATCTTCGGTGAGCCGATAAAACCCGCCACGAAGCGGTTGGCCGGCGCGTGATACAGCATGGTAGGACTGCCGACCTGTTCGATATTGCCAGCCGAAAGCACGACGATCTTGTCGGCCAGCGTCATGGCCTCGACCTGATCGTGCGTTACGTAGATCATCGTGGTCTTCAGTTCGTCGTGCAGACGCGCGAACTCAAGGCGCATCTTCACACGCAGTGCTGCATCGAGATTCGACAGCGGTTCGTCGAACAGGAACACCTTCGGCTTACGCGTGATGGCGCGGCCAATCGCCACCCGTTGCCGCTGACCGCCCGACAACTGCTTCGGCTTGCGATCCAGCAGGTGATCGATGTGCAGAATCTTGGCCGCGTTGCGCACCGCCGCCTCGATCTCCGGCTTCTTGGTGCCCGCGAGCTTCAGGCCGAATGCCATGTTGTCATACAGCGTCATATGCGGGTAGAGCGCGTACGACTGGAACACCATCGCAATGCCGCGCTTGGCCGGCGGAATATCGTTCACACGCGTGCCGTCGATATTCAGGTCGCCGCTCGTGATGTCTTCGAGGCCGGCGATCATGCGCATCAGCGTCGACTTCCCGCAACCGCTCGGACCAACGAACACGACGAACTCGCCGTCCGCGATGTCGAGATTGATGTCCCGCATCACTTCGTTATCGTCGTAGGCTTTTCTGATACCGCGCAGAGTCAAGCTTGCCATGATGTGTCTCCGTGTATTGCTCTCGTACTACGTTAATCCAGTTTGAAAGTGTCTGCAGGCGGCGTCTTGTTGCGCCTTCTCAGCTTCGCGCCGCCCTGGCTGACTGTCTCAATGCAATTCCGCACTTATGCGCTGGGTCCACTGCGCGACCAGCGCCGGTAGTTGCGTCATATCGTCAAACACGTGCACGGCGCCAGCCGCCCGCAACGCGCCGATCTGCGCGTCGCTGGCGTGACCACCGCCAATAAAGCCCAGTACTGTCATACCGGCCAGGGTCGCGGCCGTCACGCCGGTCACGCTGTCCTCGACCACGAGGCACGCCGCGCTCTCAACCCCAAAGCCGCGCGCCGCCGCCAGGTACACATCCGGCGCGGGCTTCGGATTGGCCACCGTATCGGCGCAGTACAAGCGGTCGCCGAAATACTGGTCGAGTCCGGTACGCGCCAGCACCGTCTGCACATACGGCTTGAAACTGTTGCTCGCACACGCCTTCGCCAGCGGAATCTGCGCGAGCGCTTCGGCAATACCGGCCACTGCTGGCGCCTGCATCGCCGCTGCCTCGACGGCGCCACGCACCGCCTGGATATCCACGGCGGAAAGACTTTTACCCAATTGCGCAGCGGCGCTTTCGAGTACCCGTTCGATGCGCAGTCCGAGCAGCGGTAGCACCACCGGTTCGACATCAGTCTCGGGCCAGCGCGCTTCCAGTTCGTGCACCAGCATGCGCGCGGCCACGGCTTCGCTATCAATCAGCACGCCATCGCAATCGCAGATCAGCACGAGGTTGGTCGCCGCAACAAGCCCGCTCTCGGGTTGGCTCACGGTGTCGGTCACTTCACCGCCCCGAAGGTCAGGCCACGCACCAGTTGTTTCTGCGACAGCCAGCCGACGATCAGGATCGGCGCCACCGCGAGCAACGAAGCGGCAGACAGCTTGGCCCAGAACAAGCCCTCAGGACTCGAATACGAGGCAATGAACACCGTCAGCGGCGCCGCGTTCGAACTGGACAGGTTGATACTCCAGAACGCTTCGTTCCACGACAGGATCACCAGCAGCAGCGCGGTCGAGGCCAGACCCGGCAAGGACATCGGCATTAGCAGATAGACGATTTCCTGCCAGGTGACTGCACCGTCGATCCGCCCGGCTTCCAGAATGTCGCGCGGAATTTCGGCGAAATACGTGAAGGTCATCCACACTGCAATCGGCAAGTTGATCAGCGTGTAGATGATGATCAATCCCGACACCGTATCGAGCAGCCCGGCGTTTTTCCACAGCAGGTAGATCGGCACCAGCACGCCAACCGACGGCATCATCTTGGTCGACAGCATCCACAGCAGCAGACTCTGCGTGCGGCGGGTCGGGAAGAACGCCATCGCATACGCGCACGGCACGGCAAGCAGCAGAGACACCACCGTGACGCCCGCCGAGATCAGCACCGAATTCCATGCAAAGCTGAAATAGTTGCTGCGGGCGAACACCTCGCGAAAACTGTCGAGTGTCGGAATGAAAAACAGCGACGACGAATAGGCCTGCTGCTCGGTCTTGAATGCGGTAATCGCCATCCAGAAGATCGGGAAAAACAGCAGCAACGCAATTATCCATGCGAGCACACCCGGAATGGCGCGCTTGATGACGGCCAGCGGCGCGTTCTTCGAGACGGCCGACGATGAGACAGGTGAAGCGGCAACGTGGCTCATTTTTCGTACTCCCCTTTCAGGTTCTTCGCGAGCATCCGCACAAGGAAGAACGACACGACGTTCGCCAGCACAACGGCGAGAATCCCGCCGGCCGAGGCCAGGCCGACGTCGAACTGTTGCAGGCCAAGCGCGTAGATCAGATAAGACAGCGTAGTGGTCGCCGTACCGGGGCCGCCGCCTGTCGTCGTGTAGATTTCGGCGAAGATCGACAGCAGGAAAATGGTTTCCATCATCACCACCACCGCGATCGCCCGTCTCAGGTGAGGTAGCGTGATGTAGAAAAACATCGAGAATGCGCCCGCACCGTCGATCTTTGCGGCTTCCTTCTGCTCCTGGTCGAGCGACTGGATGGCCGTGAACAGAATCAGGAACGCAAACGGCAACCACTGCCACGCGACGATCATGATGATGGCGGTGAGCGGATAGTCGGCGAACCAGTCGATCGGCTGCATGCCGATCGCCCGCATGCCCTGTGCGATCAGGCCATACACCGGGTGCAGGATCATGTTCTTCCAGATCAATGCGCTGACAGTCGGCATGACGAAGAACGGCGCGATCGCCAGCAACCGGGCAATGCCCTGGCCGTAGAACTTGCGGTCGAACAGCACTGACATCAGCACACCGCCCACGACCGTAATCACCAGCACGGCGACGATCAGTTCAAGGGTATGGCCGATCGACGGTCCGAACGACGGGTCGGTGGCGAGATACTTGTAATTGTTGAATCCGGCAAAACCCTTCTCGTCCGGGTTGAGCAGGTTGTAGCGCCTGAACGAATACCAGATCGTCATGGCCAGCGGAATCGCCATCCACAGCACCAGCACAGCTGTAGAGGGTGTCACTAGCCAGCGGGCGGACGCGGCTTTGCGCGTTTCGCGCTCTTTTTCGGTCTGGGGAGTGGCATGCATGAGAGGAAGGCGCAGAGGACGCATGATGTGACCACCTGTTCGGAAATGCGCGGGACGACGCGGCTGCGGTACAAGCCAAGCTGGTACGGGATGCACTCGCTCAAGTTGACCCGGGATGAACCCGGACGAATTGAGTTGTCTTGCGCGTGTCCCGCACGTAGCCAAGCCGTAACGACTGAGCGCCGCGACTGCCCGCTGTGCTGCCAAGGGCCGGCTGACTGGCGTTAGCCGGCGTGTTTCACGTCACTTCAGATAACCAGCCTGGCGCACAGCACGCTCGGCGGTTGCCTGGCCGGCTGCCAGCGCCTGATCTACCGTCATCTGGCCAGCGAGTGCGCCCGAGATACTTTGGCCCACTACCGTACCAAACGACTGGAACTCAGGAATGCCGACGAACTGCACACCCGTGTACGGCACCGGTTTCAGCGTCGGGTGATTCGGATCAGCTGTTTCGATCGCCTTCAGCACGAAGTCGGCAAACGGAGCCGCGGCCTTGTACTCAGGACGCGCATACGTCGACTGACGCGTTCCCGGAGGCGCCGAGGCCCAGCCTTCGTCCTTCGCGACCATCTCGATGTATTCCTTCGAGGTGGCCCAGGCGATGAATTTCTTCGCCGCATCGGGCTGCTTTGACGACTTCGGAATGGCCAGCGCCCATGCCCACAGCCAGTGCGCGCCGTGCGGCGTGACTTCGATCGGCGCGGCGGCAAAACCCACCTTGTCGGCGATCTGCGATTGTTCCTTGTTGTACAGCATGCCCGCGGCCACCGTCGCGTCAATCCACATCGCGCACTTGCCCGATGACATCAGCGTCAGGTTTTCGTTGAAGCCGTTCGAGCTGGCTCCCGGAGGGCCGTCTTTCTGCAGCAGGTTGACGTAGAACGTGACCGCCTTCTTCCATTCCGGCGAGGTCAGTTGCGGATTCCACTTCTCGTCGAACCAGCGACCGCCGAAGGTGTTCACGAGCGTCGTCACGTACGCCATGTTCTCGCCCCAGCCAGCCTTGCCGCGCAGGCAGATGCCGTACACGCCATTGGCCTTGTCAGTGAGCTTGTCGGCGAATTGCTGGATCTGGTCATAGGTCGGCTGATCGGGCATCGTGAGGCCCTTGGCCGCGAACAGGTCCTTGCGGTAGTAAGTCATCGAGCTTTCGACGTAGAACGGCAGCGCATACAGCGAGCCGTTGTACGACAGGCCTTCGCGTGCTGTCTTCACGACGTCGTTCAGATCGTAGCTGGCGGGCAGATTCGTGATCGGCGCGAGCCAGCCGCGCTTGCCCCATTGCGGCGTCTCGTACGCGCCAATCGTCATTACGTCGAACTGGCCGCTGCCCGTGGTGATGTCAGTCGTGGCGCGCTGACGCAGCACGTTTTCTTCCAGAATCACCCAGTTCAGCTTGATGTCCGGATTGGCTTTCTCGAACGCCGGCGACAGCTTCTTCAGCTCGATCATGTCCGGGTTGTTCAAGGTCGCAATCGTCACCGTGCCGGCCGTTGCGTTCAATGCGGCGCACGCGACGGCGGCGGCGCCGGCCGCCTTTAGCGCGGGTTTGAAAGCTGCTTTCATCACTTGTCTCCTTTCTCGTACGTTATGGTTTACTGCGTGTTGTGCAAAGGGGTCGGCGATGCGGGGTCCCGTCTCGCGCAAGCTCAGCCAGCTTGATTCTTTAACTCAGTTAACCCACTCGGCTAACTTACTCAGTTGAGTCACTCCGTCAGCTCATCCAGTTGCCGCCGTCGACATTCAGCGTTTGCGCGGTGATGTAATCCGCATCAGCGGATGCCAGGAACAGCGCCGCGCCGGTCAAATCGTCCGGCAAACCCATGCGTCCAAGCGGTACGGCCTCACCGACCAGACGTTTCTTTTCGCCCAGCGGCCGGTTCTCATAACGCGCGAAGAGCGCGTCCACCTGTTCCCACATCGGCGTATCCACGACACCCGGCGCGATGCCGTTGACGTTGATCTTGTGCGGCGCCAAGGCGAGCGCCGCCGACTGTGTATAGCTAAGCACCGCAGCCTTGGTCGCGCAATAGTGCGAAACCAGCGCTTCGCCGCGCCGGCCAGCTTGCGATGACATATTGATGATCTTGCCGCCGTGCCCTTGCTCGACCATCCGCTGCGCAACCGACTGCATCAGGAAGAACATGCCCTTCACGTTGACGGCGAAGAGCCGGTCGAACACGTCCCACGATTCGTCGAGCAGCGGCCGCATGTCGAATAGCGCCGCATTGTTGAAGAGAATGTCGATCTGGCCGAAGCGCTCAAGGGTGCTCGCAACGATGCGATCGATGTCGTCGCGACGCGTGACGTCCGCGCTGACCGTCAGCACCCGGTCGCCGGCCGATTCGCGCAGCGCCTGGCCAAAACTATCCGCCGGCTTCACGTCGACGAGGACGCAGCGTGCGCCTTCGTCTAGATATCGCCGTGCGACTGCCTCGCCGATACCGCTTGCCGCACCCGTGAGGATCGCCACTTTCCCTTGCAATCGCGCTGCCACGCATGTCTCCAGTTTGTTTCGAGTTCTGATGCGCTGTGAGCGAACGCCCATCGCGCGAACAATTGCTCTGTTAGTGATCGAATGATCGGATACGCATCCGGTCATGTCAAGGCAGGAAACAAGATTTCGATGGTGCAGCGCGGCAGGAGCATGGCCGCACGCGCTGGCTCGCTGACTTTGTCGCCGCCGCTATGTTCGGCGTTGCGGACATCACAGGCTGCCATCGCATGAACCAACAATAGCCAACCTTCAGCACTTTGCTGACAAGTTTTGGAGATACGTTATATCATTGCATCCCCGCTTCACTGAGAAGCTCGCTTCGTCCATGGAGACCGCCTATGGCTGCGCCACTCGCTGAACAGCAGGCCGCAAGGCTCGCGCACGCTGACGCGCTGGCAGCCGAGCGGGGTTTCGCGCTCACACCGCTGCGCCGGCAGGTGTATGCGGCGATTGTCGCCAGCGACCGGCCCATCGGCGCCTACGACCTGCTCACCGCGCTCGAACCGCAGCGTGGGCGGGTGCCGCCAACCACGGTCTATCGCGCACTGGATTTCCTCGTCGAACACGGCTTCGTGCATCGGATCGAGTCCAGAAACGCGTTTGTCGCCTGCTGCGAGCTGGACCGGCCGCATCAGAGCCAGTTTCTGATCTGCGAGACATGTGGTGAGACCGTCGAGATTCCCGGCGGCGAACTGGCCAAGCAGCTGTCTAACAGCGCGCCCGCGCATGGCTTTGAAGTGCATCACCAGGTTGTCGAACTGAGCGGCCTGTGCGCCGCCTGCAAGATCCACCAGCCCGGCTCAGCGGCCGGGCGGTAAATGCGTCATCCACAAGCTTTGTCGTTCACTCAACTCATGCCGCAGGGAAACCGATGAAAAGAATCACTTTGCAGTGGCACGCAGCGCGTCGCGCGCTCAGCCTGTCGAAATGGCTGGTCGCCGTCGCCGCGGCGTTCGTGCTCAGCCAGGCCGCTTTTGCCCAGGACGCAAAAATTCAGGTGGTTGCAGCGGAAAACTTCTATGGCGACGTGGTCAATCAGTTGGGCGGCGACCGTGTCAGCGTCACCAGCATCCTGAGCAATCCGGATGAGGATCCCCATTTGTTCGAGGCTAGCCCGAAGACCGCACGCGCGTTGCAAAACGCGAACCTTGTGGTCTACAACGGCGCCGACTACGATCCGTGGATGGCGAAGCTGCTCAACGCGTCGAAAAACACGAAGCGCACGACGATCGTCGCGGCGGATCTGGTCGGCAAGAAAGGCGGCGATAATCCGCACCTCTGGTACGACCCGGCTACCATGCCCGCAGTCGCGCGCGCGGTCAGCGCCGCGCTCGTAACGGCTGACCCGGCGCACAAGTCGGCGTACGATGCGAACCTCGCGAAGTTTCTCGATTCGCTCAAGCCAATCGACGCCAAGGTTGCCGAGTTGCATGGCCGTTACGCGGGCGTGCCGGTGACGGCGACCGAGCCGGTGTTTGGCTATATGTCGGATGCAATCGGCCTGTCGATGCGCAATCTGCGCTTCCAGCTGGCAACGATGAACGATACGGAGGCCAGCGCATCGGATATCGCCGCGTTTGAACGCGACCTGCGCGAGAAGCGCGTCCGTGTCCTGATCTATAACAGCCAGGCTACCGAAGCACTGACCAAACGCATGCTGAAGCTCGCACAACAATCGCACGTACCGACCATGAGCGTCACGGAGACCGAGCCGGCCGGCAAGACCTACCAACCGTGGATGCTATCGCAGCTGGACGCTCTCAGCACGGCGCTCGCCGCGGGTGATACGGGCAGCGCAGCAAAGTAGTACGAGTAAAGGAACCACGCAATGAATCTGACTGGCCGCGCATCGTCGGGCGCTCCGCCTGTTCTCGAACTCGAGAACGTCAACCTGGAACTGGGCGTGCGCACCATTCTGCGCGAGACGAGCCTGCGGGTGAATCAAGGTGAATTCATCGGTGTGCTCGGACCGAACGGCGCCGGCAAAACCACGCTGATGCGGTCCGTGCTTGGCCTTGTGCCGGCGGCGAGCGGGACAATCCGTGTGCTCGGGCAACCGGTGATGCGCGGCAACGCCTCGATCGGCTACATGCCGCAGACGCGCAGCGCGCTGGCCGGACGACGGG
>NZ_JBAURZ010000120.1:0-11023 GCF_049581445.1 Paraburkholderia sp.
TGCATGTACGCGTGACGCTGCAGGTAGAGGCCGTTCTGCAGACGCAGCGGACGGAACTCCTCTTCGCTCAATTCGCCCGACAGCCGGCGCCGAACCTGGTCGCGATACTGCGCGACGCGTTCGTCAATGATGGTCTGGTCGTACTGATCGTATTGGTACATTCGGGGACCCCAGTTTTCGTTACACGCAGCGCTCCGGCGGCCGGCATTCCGGTGGCCGGCATTCCGGCGGCCGGCGCTCCGGTTGCGCTGCGAGGGATTGATCGGGCCATGGCGCACGGTCGTATGAAGCGCCGATGGTGCGTCATGGCGGCGAGAGTCAGTCCTGAACTGAGGTTTGGAAAACCCGCCCATCGACATCCGTCAATCGCAGCGTACGTGCGCTGGCGACCGACCCCGCATGAACGGCTGGAGCCGGAAGCGTGATCATCGAAGCAGCACCCATTGCCGCTCGCAGACCGAACGGTCCGGGGCCAAACTTGTTGTAAGCGTAGTCGTTCGCGAACGAAGTCTTCGACATCTTCGAAAGCGCTTCCGTATCCCACTGTGCCACCGGCGCCCCGCTCGCATCGAGCAGTGCAGCCTCAACAACGTGGACGGGAGCTTCAGGTGTTCCCGCATCAAGCGTGACGTGAAAACGCACACTGCCGTCGGGAAGAACGACTGCCTCGGTCAGCGTCAGGTGATGCGCGGTCGGACTAACCGGGCCTCCATGAAACGGCGTCACCACGGAGCCACGGTAGTAGCTGTATGTGCCCACGTTGAACACGACCACAAAGGCCAGTACGGCGAGCGCCAGATTACGGAAGCCGAGGTCGGAAACTGGCAATGCCCTTGAGCCCGATGCCCAGCGGAACCAACTGCTATCCGCCCGCTGAGGCTTTTTGCGCAGCAGAACGTTATCCAGCGACCATGCCCCACTCCCCCCCAGCATCAAGGTCGCTCCCATGGCAAGGTTGCAGGCCGCCATGGTCCATTCATCAATGCAGGTAGCGCCTTGCCAGCCGAACATCAGCATGAGGACGACGGAAAACCCCATGGAGGTCACCGCGGCCGCACGCGTGAACAGTCCAAGCATCAGCATGAGCCCAACGATCAGCTCGGCAGCGCTAAACAGAATAACGCCGGCGTAAAGCACGTAAAAGTGATGCAGCATGAAGCTGATCACATGCCCCATGCCGAAGAGCGCGCCCGGCATCGCAGTCTGGAACTTGTTGGCCATCCAGTGGGCAGCATGCGGGTTGAGCTTACCCGGTGCATAGATGAAGCGTCGCGATCCGCCGCCCCAGTAGATGAACCCCTGGATGACCCGGACCGACATCAGGGAAATGGCGGAAATACGCCATGCGCGCTGCTCAGCATCGCTCGCTACGCGTCCGCGGCCCGCTGCCGGGTATGCAATCGTACTCATGGAAGAACCTCGGAAATGGATGGTCATGTTCGTCGTCTGACTGAAAATTCGCGACCCATTCGAGGCATTGCTGCGGATCGGCCAGTCATGGATGTGCAGCGTATAGAAGGCGGACTGACCGGAAAAATACCTTAATCGCATTGGCGCCATACGTTTTTGGTATTCGCCGAATCTAAAATAAATTTCATCTTCAAGCGGCCAGTGGTCGTATATCAGCGAGGCATGGCAGAGATATAACTATTGTATTTTTCTGAAGCGACTGACCTCCCTACACTGCATCCATGCCTTCGAATGACCAGCCGGTCTCGAAGGTCTGAACAACTAACCCAGTGTAAGGAGTTGCAATGAACAAGTATCTCTCTACCGCTACCGCGGCATTCACGATCGCTACTTCTGTGTTTTGCGTGACGGCTCATGCTGACCAATTGCTAGCCAGTGCGGCTTCAAGGCAAACTGTGCAATCACAGCAGGTAACGGGTTTAGCACATCAAACGGTGCAGCCGCACGGTCTCACTCGCAAGCAGGTCTACGACGAACTGGTCAGGGCAGAAAAGGACGGTTCGCTTGCGCGTATCAACGCACTCTACGAGGGCAGTTGAACCGTTGCCGGCCGCCATGCGGCGAGGCCGGCACGCGGATCAACTGCGCGCCGGCTTCCTTTAATCGCACCGTCCCCCGATACCAGCCAGGACCTGTTTGAGCCATGAGCAATCTGAATCTGCAAACCGTCACTACCGTGCGTCACTGGACGGATACTCTCTTCAGCTTTACCTGCACACGCGATCCAGCGTTTCGCTTCGAAAACGGGCAGTTCACGATGGTCGGACTCGAAGTGGACGGCAAACCGCTGCTGCGTGCGTACAGCATCGCAAGTGCGAACTATGACGAAGAACTGGAATTCTTCAGCATCAAGGTTCCCGACGGTCCGCTCACCTCGCGACTGCAGCATCTGAACACCGGAGATACGCTGCTCATTGGCCGCAAACCCACCGGCACACTTATCGTCGACAATCTGTTGCCTGGTCGTGTGCTGTGGTTACTGTCCACCGGAACGGGACTCGCACCCTTCATGAGTGTGATTCGTGACCCCTCTGTGTACGAGCGTTTCGATCGGATCGTGGTGACGCATACCTGTCGGCACGTTCGCGAACTCGCCTATCGGGACTACATCACCGAGTTGCTTCCCCAACACGAAATCCTCGGTGAGAGTGTGCGCGAAAAACTCATCTATTACCCGACGGTCACGCGCGAGCCTTTTGCCAACGCCGGACGCATCACCAATCTGATCGAGACCGGCAAGCTCTTCACGGACACTGGATTGCCGTCATTTTCCACTGAGCGTGATCGCATCATGCTGTGCGGCAGTACTGCGATGCTGCGCGACACGCGCGCGCTACTCGACGCAAGGGGCTTTGAGGAGGGCGGCCAATCGGTGCCCGGACATTACGTTGTGGAGCGCGCCTTCGTATCGTAACGCGCCCGGTTCACATCGTTCACCTCCCCGTGCAACACCACCAACAGGACACTCATCATGCGCAGAATCAAAACACTTATGGCCGCAACGCTGGTTGCCGTCGCGTCAGTTTCGGCCCACGCAGCGCCGTCAGAACCCGCCGGGTTCTGGACCACACCTACCATCCAGGGTTACGGCAATATCCACTATCTCCCAGACAGTGCATTCAAGCCTCAACCGGGCCACGCATACAAGGTCGTGTTCGCCCTGACTCAGGACGCTAAAGACCCAGGCAAGGTGAACCCGGCGCTGGATCGGGTGGCACGAACGGTCAACCTTTATGTGGCCTCGGGCGTGCCGTTGGCAAAGCTGAAGTTCGTTGCCGTTGCATATGGTGCAGCAACGGCGCTCGTACTCGACGATGCTCACTATCAAGCCGCGTACGGCGTGCCCAATCCCAATCTTCCCCTGATCGCCGAACTGAAGAAGGCTGGCGTGACCGTCGCCGTCTGCGGACAGGCGGTGGCCGAGCATCATTTCGGGTACGACTGGGTGGACGCGAATGTGACTCTTGCCCTCTCGGGTTTGACTACCGTCACGACCCTCGAACAGCAGGGCTATGCGCTGATGCCTCTGTAACCCATTTGCGCCGGGTGTGCTGCTTTTCGGTGGCACCGCGGACTGACATCACCTGGAGTCAAGCTCATGATCCATCAAACTACAAAAGCTGCGATTGCCTGTCTCGTCTGCACATTCAGTGCATTGGCCATCTCTATGGCGCACGCTCAATCTGCGGACGCCACCCAGTCTTCGAATCAAGGTGTCTATCCACCTTGGCAGCACGGCGCAAACAACGACGCGACAGAACGCGGCCTGTCCTTCACCGAACCCGACGCCGACAACCTGGCCGACTTTCATGGCGACCCCATTCGTCCGGAGCTCTCGCTGTACGTTGGCGGCAACTACTTCTTTGCGATGGCGCCGCTGGTGCACGCCTTCGAAGCCCGTTATCCGCAGTACAAAGGCCACATTTACTGGGAAACAATTCCGCCTGGCCTGCTGGTGAAGCAGATGGAAAACGGCGGAACCGTGACGGTCGGCAACATGACGTGGACCGTCCCGCCCGACGTCTACCTGGCAGGACTAAAGGCCGTGCAAAAGCAGATTGACGCAGGTAGTCTGCAAGGACCCGCCGTACCCTATGCAACCAACACACTCACGATCATGGTGCCGCAAGGCAATCCGGCGCACATCACCGGACTCGCCGATCTGGGCAAGCCAGACATCAAGCTGGCCATGCCGAATCCGGAATTCGAAGGCATTGCGCAGCAGATCAAGGCTTCGCTTGAACATGCCGGTGGCGACGAGTTACTGAACGAAGTTTATGGCGCCAAGGTTGCCGATGGTTCAACCGTGCTGACGCACATTCATCACCGGCAGACGCCGCTGTGGATCATGCAGGGCAAGGCACAGGCGGGTGTTACGTGGCAATCTGAAGCGATGTTCCAGGAGCAGGCCGGCCATCCCATCGGTCATGTGGACATTCCAGCGGCCGACAACACAACCGCTATCTATGCGGGCGCCGTAGCGAAGAACGCACCGCACGCCGCCGCAGCGCAGCGCTGGCTGAATTTCATCCGGTCGCCAGAAGGACTTGCGATCTTCGAACAGTATGGATTCAAGCCCTATGAGGCAAGCAGCGGCTAACTTGAGACAGTGGAAGCAGCGCTCGTGTCCAGGGAACGCAAGGTCAACGATGAATCAGAACCGGTAGTCGAGTTTCATCGTCGCTGCCTGCGCCGAGCCATGATTCATGTTGATCAGCGCATCGTAGCCGAGCGACACCGCGAGCGATTTCGTCGGCTGCAGGCTCACGCTGACACCCGTTGTCAGGTAGCTGCGCGGCAAGCCTGTTCCCTGCGCGGCGAACAGCGTGCCATCCTGCGCGGCAACCGTTACAGCACGGGTCGTATCCAGCAGTTCGTGCGCGTAACCAAGCCGCAGTTGTACGTTCACCGGTTTCAGCGCGCTGCCAAACGCCTTCTCTAGTGTCACCTCCGCATAAGGCTGAAGGCTATGGACATTGTCGGTGCCGACAGACAGGTCCTGTCCATTTGCGCCGCTCTCGTCAAACGCGTTACCGTGGAAGTACGCGTAACGCAACCCGACACGCGGCGTCAGCACGACACTGCCCAGTGTAAGTGGCAGGCTGGCCTGTCCCGCTGCAGCGAACTCCTGCCCCATGTGATCGCCTTCGGCCGTGCCGATCGGGCCGAACGGCCGCTTCTGCGTAAGGAAGTCGAGGCCGTAACCCGTGGTCGCCGACACGTCTACCGGACCGAACCAGCGGCTGCCGTACAGCGCGAGGCGCAGCGTATCGGTCGTCGCAGAATCACCGGTGCCCTGTTCGTCGACATCAGCATGCGTGTAGCCAGCGGCGATCCCTAGCGTGGAATCGCCCACCCGCCGGTCGTGCCCAACCAGGAAACCATACTGGTGAGCCTCGAAGCCAGGGTCGCCGTTTGTGCCTCCCACCTTTGTCTGTGCGCCGGTTGCGTTAATCCACGTGTCAGCGCTGCTACCCGTCGCACCAGGCGCTCCGCTGAGCCGGTCGAGCAGCGCCGCGTTCACGGCCTGCGTATCTAGCGAGACCGTCGACCCAAGCGCCGCATAAATGCTGGTATCGACCGGTGCAATCACCGTGGGGGTGGTCGAAGGTGGCGACGTGGGCGGAGTGGTCGGCGGAGTGACGGGTGGAGTCACCGGTGGAGTCGCGGGCGGAGTGACGGGTGGAGTCACCGGCGGAGTCACGGGCGGAGCGGCGGTCAATACGAGATCGACATCGTTCGTGCCGTAGCTAATCGCCTGTTGCAATGAACCGAGATTCGCGCCGGCGGAGACCGTCTTACTCACGCTGGTGAACTGCCCGTTGACCCCACCCGTTGCTGTCAGTAAGGTGTACTGCTTAGCCGTATAGGTGCCTGGGTCGTACACAATCGCGAGGCCACCATTCAGCGCCGCCGTTCCACCAACATTCAGTTGCGAGCCCGCAGTCGGGCTCACTTCGATGACGAGGCTCGCGCTCGCCGCCTGAGTGTAGTTACCATTGACCGACAACGTGCCAATCGTGCCACCGGGCATCACCGCGCCGTTGTTCGTCACGTTGCCACTAATCGAGCCGTGGCCGCGCAGCGTGCCGGGAGCGTCGACCAGCACGTCTCCACCCAGCGCCGCGCCCGGCGTGTTGATATCACCGACTTCGAGGGTGCCCGTCGCAACTTCGGTAATTCCTGAAAACGCGGTGCTGTTGCCGTTGAGCACTAGCGCGCCGGTGCCCTCCTGCTCGATCCGGCCGGCACCCGACACTGCATCCGCGTAGGTCACCGTATCGGGGCGATTGAAGATGAGCAAGCCGTTGTCCACGGTCGCGCCAACCAGATCGCCCGTGGCGGCGCCTTGTCCGATTGTCAACGTGCCGCCAGGCAGCACCACCGGATTCGTGAGCGATCCGAGCAGGAGCTGAGAGCCGCCGCTCAACACCTGCGAACCGCTGACCGTCGCGCCGCTCGACACCGTCTGAGTACCGCCGCTGGATACGACCGTGCCGCTCGCCGTCGCGCCCGACTGGACGTTTTGCGTGCCGCCGTTACCGACGACAGTGCCGGAAGTGAATCCGCCGGAAACGACTGTCTGCGTGCCGCCCGAATTGACTAGCGTGCCGCTCGCCATCCCGCCCGACGATACGGTCTGGATACCGCCGCCGCTGACGACAGTGCCGGAAGTAACGCCGCCAGAAGCGACTGTCTGCGTGCCACCCGAATTGACCAGTGTGCCACTCGCCATCCCGCCCGACGATACATTCTGGATACCGCCGCTGCTGACGACCGTGCCGGAAGTAACTCCGCCGGAATCGACTGTCTGCGTGCCGCCCGAATCGACCAGCGTGCCGCTCGCCGCCCCGCCCGAAGATACGGTCTGGACGCCGCCGCTGCTGACGAACGTGCCGCTCGCCACGCCACCCGACTGAACCGACTGCGAGCCACCGCTGTCAACCGTGGTGCCAGTCGTGGCACCGCCCGCAGAGACCGACTGCTGGCCGCCGCTTGCGACCACCGCGCCGCTCGCCGTGCCACCCGAGAGGATGTTCTGTTGGCCACCACTACCGACCGATGTCCCTTGAGCCGCGCCGCCCGACGAAACGATTTCCTGGCCGCCGTTGCTGACAATCGTGCCGCTTGTGACACCACCTGCCAGAACGGTCGCCGAGCCGCCGCTGCTGACGATCGTGCCTGACGCCGCACCGCCCGAAGACACAACCTGCCTGCCGCCATTGCTCAACGTCGTGCCCGTGGCCGACCCGCCGGACGAGAGCGTTTGCTGCCCGCCGCTACTGACTATCGTCCCCGACGCCGCGCCGCCCGCAGACACAGTCTGCGTACCGCTATTGCTCAATGTCGTGCCCGTGGCCGACCCGCCGGACGAGAGCGTTTGCTGGCCGCCACTACTGACGATCGTCCCTGTCGCCGAGGCGCCCGCAGACACAGTCTGGGTACCGCCGCTACTCAATGTCGTACCCGACGCCGAGCCGCCGGACAAAAGCGTTTGCTGGCCGCCACTACTGACGACCGTACCGATGGTCGTGCCACCCGACACAATTTCGAAGCCGCTACTTACCGTCGTGCCGCTGGCGACGCCCCCGGTCAGAACGATACTGCTACCTCCGGATCTCACGATCGTATTGGACGACAACCCGCCCGACGACACCGTTTGACTGCCACGGCTGCCGACCAGCGTGTCGTTCGCCGTGTCGCCGGCCAGAACGGTCAGCTGGCCGCCGTTCTCGACCAGCACGTTCTGCGCGACGCCGCTCGAAATAGTGAACGCGCCCGATGTGTTGCTGCCGCTCACCGTCGCCGACGTGTTGGTCACAAGCGCCGCGCCCGCGGATTGCGTAACGTTGGTTGCGGTGCCACCGCCGGAAACTTGCAGCACGGCGCCGCTTCCGACGCTGATGGTTGTCGCACGTCCGCCCGACGATACGACTGCCAGACCGCCACTGGTGACCGTCGTGAGCGTCGCTGAACCTCCCGACAAAATGGTCGCGGTGCCTCGACTACGGACATGGGTGGCCGAAGCGCTACCGCCGGAGGAAACGGTTAGCACGCCGCCGTCTTCCAGCAGCACGTTGCTGGCAACCCGGCCCGAGATCGAAAACGTACCTGAAACGTTGGTGCCGCTCACCGTCGCCGACGTATTCGTGACCAGCGCCCCGCCTGATAGCTGCGTGACCGCCGTCGCCGTCGCGCCTGATGAAACACTCAGCGTGCCGCCGCTGCTGACCGTCGTGCTGGTTGCGCTCGCACCCGTT
Source organism: Paraburkholderia sp. (assembly GCF_049581445.1). Taxonomy (GTDB): domain Bacteria; phylum Pseudomonadota; class Gammaproteobacteria; order Burkholderiales; family Burkholderiaceae; genus Paraburkholderia. The sequence continues at coordinate 8,232 of NZ_JBAURZ010000120.1, forward strand.
GAAATGTTCATCGCGCCCGAACTGCTGATCGTGGTGCTGGTTGCAGTGCCACCCGTCGCAATGGTCGCGGTGCCCCGGCTACCGACATGAGTGGCGGATGCAGTGCCGCCGGACGAAACCGTCAGCGCGCCGCCGTCTTCCAGCACCACGTTGCTGGCGACGCCGCCGGTGATCGAAAACGCACCCGAAGCGTTGGTGCCGCTCACCGTCGCCGATGTGTTCGTAATCAGCGCGCCGCCTGATACCTGCGTGACCGCCGTAGCCGTCGCACCCGATGACACATTCAATGTGCCGCCACTGCTGAGCGTCGTACTGGTTGCAGCGCCGCCCGCCACGATGGTTGCGGCACCCCGGCTGCCGATATGGGTGGCGGACGCGCTGCCGCCGGAGGAAACCGTGAGCACGCCACCGTTTTCCAGCACCACGTTGCTGGCGACGCCGCCGGAGATCGAAAACGCACCCGAGGCGTTGGTACCGGTTACCGTCGCTGATGTGTTCGCGTTCAACGCTGCGCCAGCGGATTGCGTGACCGCGCTGGCGCTACCGCCTGCACTGACCGTCAACGTACCGCCCGATACGACTGACGTGCTGCTCGCGATACCGCCTGACAAAACACCCTGCGTACCGCCACTGGTCACACTCGTCATGCTCGTGTGGCCGCCGGAAGAAACGGTCTGCGTACCGCTCGAACCCACCGTCGCACCGCTTGCGATACCGCCCGACGAAACGGTCTGTACGCCACCCGAGCCGATGGTTGCGAGCACATCCTGTCCAAGCACGGTCTCGATCCCGCCCGCAGATAACTTTGTCGCACTCGCGACGCCGCCGGAAGAGACGCTGAAGGTGCCGCCCGAGAGGGTCGTAGCCGACGCGCTGCCGCCGGACTGAACGATCACCGCGCCCCCACCGACGACGTGGGTTGTGTTGATCGAACCGCCTGCGGCGACGGTCTGACTGCCACCAGAACTGACCGTTGCCGACGTCTCCGTGCCCGACACCGATTCCTTGCCACCCGAGTGGATCGTCGTCAGGCTGGCTTGACCGCCTGCCGCCACCGTGAGACTGCCCCCGGCGCTCACCGTCGTGCTGGTGGCCGAACCGCCCGACAGGACCGTCACGAGGCCAGGTTTCACCAAGGCGCCACTGGCGCTACCACCGGATGACACCACGAGGGTGGCGGTGCTACCGCTCAACACCGTGCCGCTCGCCGCACCACCCGCGGAAACGATCTCGCTGCCGCCGCTCTGGAGCGTCGTGCTGCTTGTGACGCCGCCCGCCCCCACACTCTGCTGGCCACCAGACACAACGATGTCGCCAGCGGTTGTGCCGAGCACTTGCTCGCCCGCACTCACGGTCGCACCCGTTTCGGTCGTGCCCCCGCTCACGACGGTCTGTGCGCCCACATACTGTGCTATCCACGGCTGGATCGACAACGCCGCCAGCAACACTCTGATCAAGTGAGAACAACGACGATAGCGCCGGCCGAACGTGCGGACGCCAAACCAGCGGCGCCAGGTCAATCGTTTCATCTGCTTCCCCGAGTTTGCGTGGAGCTTTGTGCTCTTTTCTTTTCGCTTCTTTTTCTTGCTTATTGTTTTTCTGCTTGATGCCTTTGAGGCTTCTTATCGATTGCTACTACGCTGCCGGTTTTACGCTGCAAGGGCCGGCGACGCGGTGAAGCCCGGTATCCGCCGGATCGTCTCCATCACCTGTTCCGCGGTAATCAATCGCGTACATTCGAACTGCCGCGGCGTGCCGGCATGACGCGGACACCACAGGAAATCCTTGTGGTCGAACTGCACCCGCACGTCGTTCCAGCAACTGTTGCAGGTGTGGTAATTGATCACCCGGTAAGGCGTGGCGAATTCGTTGACCGGATGCGTAAAGCCGCTAACCATCACCACCGGCGTTTCCATGGCCCATGCCAGCCATGAAAGTCCGCTGCTCAGTCCCACGAAGAATTCCGCGTGCTTTAGCCAGCGTGCGCGCTCCACGAGCGGCGTGTCACCGGTCTGATCTTCGGAGCCGTACGGAATGTGATTCCAGACAAGGCCGCTGCCGTGCGTCGCCTTCTGGTCGATGCAGATCACCCGGTAGCCGTGTTCTTTCAGGAATCGTACGACTGCTTGCCAGCCGCCCGGATGGTTCCAGTATTTGGACTGCGTGGTGCTCTGCGACGCAATGCACACATACTTCTCTTCGATCGGCCGGCTATCGTCCGCCAGAGCCACGTGCGGACGCGCCTCGTCCGGGTCCACTCCGAGAATGTATCCGGCCGTGCGGTGCAGCCCCACCAGCCGGAAATCGCACGGCTGATAGGTGTTCGCCTCATCGTTAAAGAAGAGACCGATGTTGTAGGTCGCGTAGTATTTCGACGGCTCCGCCTGTCCTGATGTCACAAACGTAATCGACGGGTAGGTGTCGCGAAAGAGCGGAATCAGCGCTTCACCCATCACGCACGTCAGCCGGCACTGGTGGTGGCGCTCGAATTTGACCGCGTAGGGAAACCAGGCAATCGTGTCGCCAAGCGTTCCCGTCGGGAAATGAACCAGCACCTCCTGGCCGCTCAGGTCCAGCCGATGACGAAGCACTTCCCTGCCCTGCGAGCTGATAGTGAATTCGAACGGCACGAAATATTTCTTGCTACTGGCAACGCCGCCCGCCGCAAGCTTCGTTTCGAACAGCGTGTTTCCTGTTCCCGTGTCACGGATGCACACTTGCCAGTCACCTTCGCCTTCGGGAAGCGTGATCCGGCAGCCGTCGTTGAAGTCGTAGCGGATGCCGGCCGGCCC
>NZ_JBAURZ010000121.1:0-13236 GCF_049581445.1 Paraburkholderia sp.
GCTGCGGCTGCGGCTGCGGCTGCGGCTGCGGCTGCGGCTGCGGCTGCGATTGCGATTGCGATTGCGGTTTCAGTTGAGGCAGCGCGGCGGATACGGCGGGATCAGGCGCGCCGACGATTTCATCCGGGGCGCTATCGGCCACGAAGGTGCCCCGGCCAGTGGCGGACGTGACATAGCCCTCCAGCGCGAGTTGCTCGAAGACCTGCGTTACGGTGTTGCGCGCAATTCCGAGTTCGTTGGCGAGGAGGCGCGAGGACGGCACCTTGCTGCCGGCGGGCAGTTCGCGCGACAGGATCGCCTGCTGGAGCAGCCGGTGCAATTGACGGTAGATGGGCTGGCCGCTACCCCTTTCGAGGCGCTGGGCCAGCCAGTCTGACAAAACGCTTGCACGCATCAAGTGGCTCCTACATTTTTATAAAAATGGCTCTGATCTTTGGAGCCAAATCTGATTATAGTCGCATCATGTGCTGCGCCTAGGGCGCCGCGTCTGCCAAAACCAGGAGGAAGGGACATGACTGTGAAGAATGCCGATCTGAAGAGCCGTAAGGATGCCGCCACACCGCGGGGCGTCGGAGTGATGTGCGATTTCTACGCCGCACGCGCTGAGAATGCGGAGTTGTGGGATGTTGAGGGCCGGCGTTTTATCGATTTCGCGGCGGGGATCGCGGTGTGCAATACCGGCCACCGGCATCCGAAGATCCTCGCAGCGATTCGCGACCAACTCGACCGGTTCACGCACACGGCATATCAGATTGTGCCCTACGAGTCGTACGTGTCATTGGCAGAAAAGATCAACCAGCGCGCGCCGGGCGACCATCCGAAGAAGACGGCGTTCTTCACGACCGGCGCGGAAGCGGTTGAGAACGCGATCAAGATTGCGCGTGCGGCGACGGGCCGGCCGGGCGTGATTGCCTTCACTGGGGGCTTTCATGGCCGCACGATGATGGGGATGGCGCTGACCGGCAAGGTGGCTCCGTACAAAATTGGCTTTGGACCTTTCCCCGCGGACGTATTTCACGCGCCGTTTCCAAACGCACTGCATGGCGTGAGCACAGCGGATTCGCTGAAGGCGATCGAATATCTGTTCAAGGCGGACATCGATCCGAAGCGCGTGGCCGCGATCATATTTGAACCGGTGCAAGGCGAAGGCGGCTTCTACGCAGCGCCGGCGGATTTCGTTCGCGCGCTGCGCAAGCTGTGCAATGAGCATGGCATCTTGCTGATTGCCGATGAGGTGCAGACGGGTTTTGCGCGCACGGGCAAGCTGTTTGCGATGCATCACTATGACGTGGTGCCGGATTTGATGACCATTGCCAAGAGCCTGGCGGGCGGCATGCCGTTATCGGGCGTGGTGGGACGCGCGGAGATCATGGATGCGGCGGCGCCTGGAGGTTTGGGCGGGACGTATGCGGGTAATCCGCTGGCGGTCGCTTCTGCGCATGCGGTGCTGGACATTATTGATGAGGAACAGTTGTGCGAGCGGGCTGTGCTGCTGGGAGGCCGGTTGAAGGCGAAGCTGGTTGCGTTGCAGGGTGAGATTGCGCAGATTGCCGACGTGCGTGGGCCGGGGGCGATGGTTGCTGTTGAGTTTTGCACTGGTGGTACTCACGAGCCGGATGTCGAGTTCACCAGGCAGGTGCAGGCTCGGGCGCTAGAGCGTGGGTTGTTGTTGCTCGTGTGTGGGGTCTACTCGAATGTGGTTCGGTTTTTGTTTCCGCTCACCATTCAGGAAGAGGTTTTTGATGAGGCTGTGGGGGTTTTGGAAGAGGTTCTTCGGGAGGTTGTTGGCGCTGTGACGGTTTAGGTTTTTTTGTCCTTGCAGGGGGGCTTTTTTTGCTGCTTCCCTGCGGGGGGTTTGATGGTTAGTCGTTGGTTTCGGTTTTCCTTGCGGTTTGGTTTGGTCTGGTTGTGTTGCCCCTTGTGCGGGGCGGCATTTAGGTTTTGTTGCCTCGCGGTGTTGGTCTCTTCTTGATTTGATATTGCTCTATTTGGTTTGCCCGCTGCGCGCGGCGGCGCACGACGTTGGTTGCCTCGCGGTGTTGGCCTTTCCTTGATTTGATATCGGTCTATTTGCGTTGCCCCTGTGCGGGGCAGCACTCACTTTCTTTGCGGCCGCAAAGAAAGTAAGGGAAGGTCTGAACAACCCGTTTTCTGCTTTGGATCTCTAATTGAGGCACTCAACGTGAAGATCGCATCGTCATCTGCACTGCGTCAAATGGCCATCAGGAACATCCTGGCTGCCAACGCTACGCCTTTGCTGCGCGCCTTCGCCCTTCCTTGCGCCTCACAACATCGTGCGCGCCATCCAAAGGTTAGCCAGCGCGAACTGCGTTTCGATCTGAGCCGTGTTCTTCGCGAGTCCCCGATAGCGCGCCTTCAGATATCCAAACTGACACTTCAGCACCCGAAACGGATGCTCCACCTTTGCTCTCACACCCGCTTTCAGTCGTTCGATCTCGTCGTAGATCCTGTCGAGCCGCTTGCTCCTGTCCAGCTTTCGCCGCTTGCTCGGTCGCATCGCGACGTGCCACTGAACCGCTCCCGTTTCGCCTCGCTTCTCAATGCCTACATAGCCCGCATCAGCAAACGCAATCTTTTCTTTCCCGTGCAACAGTTCGTGCGCGACGGTGATGTCGTGAACGTTCGCCGGCGTGCACTTCACACTGTGCACCAGACCCGACTCCACATCGACCCCGATGTGCGCCTTCATGCCGAAATACCAACTGCCTCCCTTTTGCGTCTGGCTCATCTCGGGGTCTCGCGTGCCGGCCTTCTTCGTCGAACTGGGCGCGGAAATCAGCGTCGCGTCAACCGCCGAGCCCACCTTGAGCATCAGGCCCTTCGCCTGCAAGATCTCATTGACCGCCGCCAGCATCCCGACAGACAGTTCATGGGCTTCAAGCAAGTGCCGGAAGCGCAAGATCGTGCTCTCGTCGGGCAGCCGCGTCATGCCCGCGTCCAGCAGGGCGAACTCCCGGTACAGCGGAATGTCGTGCAGCGCCTCCTCCATCGCCGGGTCCGAGAGACTGAACCACTGCTGCATGAAGTGAATACGCAGCATCGTCGCGATCGGAAACGGTGGCCGGCCAGTCTTGCCTTTGGGGTAGTGCGGTTCGATGAGCGCAATCAGCTTCTGCCACGGCACCACGCGGTTCATCTCATCGAGAAACTCGCGCTTGCGGGTGCGCTTGGTCGACAGGTTCAAGCCGAGATCCATTTGCGTCATCACGTCGCTCCTTGAATTCTCCTGCTACCAGGATAATCCATGCTCACGTCAATGCCAGGATTTTTGCAGAGATTCCTAAGCAAAGAAAGCGGCTCACACCGCCAGCTTGTAGGTGTCCGCCACTGTGGTGAAACCGGAGTGGTCCGAGACCAGATCGTCTCTCGCATCGCCCCCGTTCGTGACAAAGCACTCATCCACCCCACTCCGCACTACGTGCGTCGCGGATCGGTTTGCAGGGGAAACCGGGAGACAGGGGACAGGGCTTTGGCGCCGCATTGAAGAGGCCGCCAAGACTAGTGAGCATGTTTGCGCGGCAATGATCGGTCACCCCTGGAACTTGCCGCCCGATTTCGATTGTGCCCCGCGGCGGGGCGCGTAGCGCAACGCTGGAACGGATGACTGCCTGGTCACTAACGCGTGTGGTGCGAGAGACCGTCTCGTCTCGGACCACTGCGATTTCACGTCAGAGGGCGACACCTACAAGCTGGCGGTGTGAGCCGCTTTCTTTGCTTACTTTCTTTGCGGCCGCAAAGAAAGTAAGTGCTGCCCCGCACAGGGGCATCGCTAATAAGCCAATAAGAATACAAGGAAAGGCCAACACCGGGAGGCAACCAACGTAATGTGCCGACCCGCGCAGCAGGCAAACCAGACAGACCAATATCAAATCAAGGAAAGGCCAACACCACAAAGCAAACAACAAGGAAGCAGCACAAACAGACCAATAAGAATACAAGCCACACGCCGCAGGCAAACAACCAACCACATTTCACCCAAATAAAATGGAGCAAACACAAATGTCCCACCCAGCATCGCAGATAAACCTCAAAGATCCATCCCTCTTCAAAACAGCCGCCTACATAGCGGGAAAATGGACACCTTCGGATACCGAATCAACACTAGAAGTAAAAAACCCAGCAACAGGAGAACAAATCGGCAAAATCCCGCGAATGGGACAACAAGAAACCCGCCGCGCAATCGAAGCCGCCAACAACGCCTGGCCAGCATGGCGTAAAACAACAGCAAAAGAGAGATCAAAAATCCTCCGTGCGTGGCACGACCTGATGCTCGAAAACGCCGACGATCTCGCCCTCATCCTGACCACGGAACAAGGCAAACCCCTAGCCGAAGCCAAAGGCGAAATCCTCTACGCCGCCTCCTTCCTCGAATGGTTCGCCGAAGAAGCCAAACGCGTCTATGGCGATACCATCCCCACTCCGGCATCGGACAAACGGATCGTCGTCACCAAAGAGCCCATCGGTGTCTGTGCCGCCATCACGCCATGGAACTTCCCAGCCGCGATGATCACCCGGAAAGTCGGCCCTGCTCTCGCCGCCGGCTGTCCCATCATCGTCAAGCCAGCCGAAGCCACCCCCTTCTCAGCGCTCGCCCTCGCAGTACTCGCCGAGCGCGCCGGCGTGCCGCCGGGGGTCTTCAGCGTCGTCACCGGCGACCCTAAAGCCATCGGCGCCGAGATGACCAGCAATCCGATCGTGCGCAAACTGTCCTTTACGGGTTCTACCGCAATCGGCCGTCTGCTGATGGGTCAATGCGCGCCGACCGTCAAGAAGGTTTCGCTGGAACTCGGCGGCAATGCGCCGTTTATCGTCTTCGATGACGCGGATCTCGATGCGGCCGTCGCCGGTGCCATCGCCTCGAAATATCGCAACAGCGGTCAGACCTGCGTCTGTACCAACCGTTTCTATGTGCACGACAAGGTGTATGACGCGTTTGCCAACAAGCTACGCGATGCCGTCGAGCAATTGAAGGTCGGACGCGGTACCGAAGATGGCGTCACGCAAGGTCCGCTCATCAATGAAGCCGCGGTACTCAAAGTCGAGGCCCATATCGAAGATGCACTCGCCAAAGGCGCACGCATCGTCACAGGCGGCAAACGCCATGCGCTCGGTCATGGCTTCTTCGAGCCCACCGTGCTCGCTGACGTCACGCCAGCAATGAAAGTCGCTCGCGACGAAACGTTCGGGCCGCTCGCCCCGCTGTTCCGCTTCTCGTCGGACGAAGAAGTGATCGGCCTTGCGAACGATACCGAATTCGGCCTCGCATCGTACTTCTATAGCCGCGACATCGGCCGGGTGTGGCGCGTCGCCGAAGCACTCGAGTACGGCATGGTCGGCATCAATACCGGCCTGATCTCGAACGAAGTCGCACCGTTCGGCGGCGTCAAACAGTCCGGGCTCGGCCGCGAAGGCTCACATTACGGCATCGACGACTATGTGGTGATCAAGTATCTGTGCGTCGGCGGTATCTGATTCCAGGCGGGGATGGCGTCGCCATCGCGCTCGCCTGCAAGTTAGACGGGGACCGTCGTGCATGTTGACGGTCCTCGGCCGCGAACGGCCATAAAAAGCGGCGCAATGCCTCGCGACACTGCGCCGATACGCGTCTCTGACAGTAGCGTGAAGAGTTTTCCGCCTACGCTGCGGGCATCAGCTAGAACGAGTGCTGAATGCCTGCATACACGCCAGTCTGGCTGTGACCCGGCACCGGATTCTCATTGAAGGTGCCGTCGGTCAGACCACCGGGACCTTCGGCGTTGGCGTCGAGACCGAAGTTCGCCGTCGTGCTGTTACGCACAGTTGCGATCTGGATATCAAACAACGTGCGCTTGGACAGGTTATACGTACCGCCAACCGTATAGATGGTGGCGTTGCCGCCGCCATTGTTCGTATTGACGTGATAAACCGCCGCGATCAGCGCGGCAGCCGGCGTAGCTTGATATGTCACGCCGCCCCATTCCAGGTCGGCCGTAGTCGGCGAGGTGGGCGAACCGGCCGGCGTCACTACGCCACCCGAAGTACGCTCAGCCGTGTACGTAGCCTGCACCTTGAATTTTCCAAGGAACAGGTTGGCGCCGACAAAGTATTCACGCGATGCAGTGAACGGATTGTCGAGTTGGCCGGTCAGCGGGTCGCGAATTTCGTCGTAAATGCCGCGCAACTGGAACAGTGAATTGGTATACGTGAGTTGTAAGCCATCCGTGCGTCCGGTTGCCGCGCCGGGCACACCGGCATTGAAATCGGTCGAGTTACCAAGGCCATATTCACCGTAGACGTCCGCACCGTCAAACTTCGGCGACTGGTACGACACGTTATTACTCGTGTGTTCCCAGTTACGGCCGCGTACCAATGACGCCGACGACCAGTTCGACTGGCCAAACGGATCGAAGTCCCAGTCGCCGTTGGCGATCTGCAACTGCCGGCCCATCAATATCGTGCCGAAACTGTCGTTGGACAAACCCACGTTAGCAATCCGGTCAAAGAGCGATCCTGCTAGCCCCAATTGACCCGTAGCAGTACTAAACGCGCCTTCCAGCTGAAAAACGGCCTTGGTCCCGCCACCCAGATCCTCAGACCCTTTGAGACCCCACAGACTCGTCCCCCAGTCGCCGCTTTCCTGCCGCCAGCGCGAGGTGGAACCCGTGCCGTTGTTATTCGGCAGGCCACTCATATACTCAATGCCGGCATCCAGACGTCCATATAGCGTCACGCTGGTCTGAGCGTGCGCCACCACACCAGCCGACATTAGCCCGACGGCCAGCAAAGTCCTTTTCATCGTCATCCTCTCCTCCACACCGTATTAAAGAAAACACCTGCGACAAGCGGAACAGCCGGCGCCGGACTGAGCCGGGCAGGCGTCATTTTTTTCAGGGAGGCACAGATGACTTGCACGGAATGCAACACGGTGTCACGCGGGCGTGTGTCCTCCCACGCCTACCCGCGTCTCGCTATGTCTCACGTTTGCCGACTTCTATGCACCCTCTGTCTGAGGCAAAACTACTTTTAATTGGCATTCTTTTACTACTTTGATTTGGAGTCTACCAAAACGTCTATTTCTTGGTACGGGAACACAACCGCCTCCTGGATGCCACTCCAAAATCGCCATACCCGCGAATGTCTTTTCAATCGTCAATTGAACTGCGCTGACCAACCGAAGTGCTCAAAAATGAGGCTTCATACCACCCCAAAGCAGTCTGATTTTCATATCGTGGCGATTGTTTGTTAACTGGAAAATAGATAGTTTTTGAAATCCATAACAATTCTTCAAATGCCAGCAACTTCAATGCGAGTTTTATTTCTGATTCGGGAATAGTTATTTTCGGGATCTGAAGACATTTACGCGGGCAAGGCTGACATGCCACGCGCAGCCAACCGAAGCGTCTACCGGTGGCAGCGGACTGTACGGGTTCCAAGGTGTGACGAACGGCGATCAGCGCCCCACGCGAGGCGCCGTATCAGGGATGCAGCGTCTGCGTTGAGGCAACGTTCAGGGCGCGTTGGCGGCGCACCGGATCGAGCCGATAACCGTAGTTGTAGATCGGACTCAGCGCGTATCCGGCATCGGCACGCAACTCCAGCTTCGTCCGGATCGCCGAAACGTGCGCTGTCATGGTGCGGGCGTTGATACGCTCGTCATGGCGCCACACGGTCTCGGCGATATAAACCCGCGACACCGGGCGAGCGAGATTGCGGAACAGCAGCAGCGCTAGCAGGTGTTCCTTGTGGGTCAGCGGCACATGCACGCCGTCCATCAAGACGCCGTGCCCCTCTGGCTCGAAGCGGTAGCGGCCGAACTGAACGGTGTCCAAGGTCGCATACCGGTCCCACGTGCGACCGAGCGTAGCCTTTACACAGGCGACAAGGGTGCGCGGCGTGACCGGTTTGGCAAGGTAAGTGTCTTCGTCCCGGGCCAACGTCTGCGCCAGATGCCCCTCGTCGCCGACGAACAGCATCGGTCGGTCCGACCAGAAGGTTTGCGCCAGATAGCCAATGATCCGCTTGTCGAGCTGCATTTCGTGCGGGTCAACAATGACCAGATCGCACTCCTCGACCCATGGGCTCTCAACCAACGCATTGATGCCGGGATAGCCGCGGCAGTGATATCCCGCCTGTCGCAGCATATTAGCCAACGACCACGGATTATCGGGATCTTTCTCTAGCGTCACCAGTTTCATGGACTTACTCGCCTGATAAACACGCATGGACCACGAACGCGGAAAGCGTCGTGCGTCGCTACGGTGTTTATTTAGGCAGATTCAAAACCAGTGTCAAGCCACGTCGACGCAATAGACTTCATTAAAAATCAGAATGATCCAGCAACTACAAAACTGTATTGCGTGATTTAAATGCAATCGTAAAAATTTCCAGCAAGATACAATGACACTTTATCCGCCCGGATAACGCTGGAGTATCAGATCCCAATGGACACGCTGGAGAGTATGCGGATGTTCGTCCGTGTCGTAGAGGCCGGCAGCTTCACAAAGGCTGCGGGGCTCGCGTCCGTGACGACCCCGCAAGTGTCGCGCGCGATCACCGAGCTTGAATCGCGTCTGCATACGCGCCTTTTGCACCGAACCACACGCCATATGTCGCTCACCGAAGCAGGTGAACGCTATTTGCAACACTGTGAGGAGATTCTCGCTCACGTCGATCTTGCGGAGGCCGAAGCATTGGGAGCCGGTGCGCAGCCGTCCGGAAAGTTGCGCATTCACGCGACCACCGGCTTTGGACAACATCACCTGGCGCCGCTTGTTGCCCGTTACAACAAGCGGTTTCCCGATGTGCTAGTCGATCTCGTGCTGGCGCAACGCGTTCCCGATATCATCGAAGAAGGCTTCGACGTTGCTGTCGTTGTCGCGCGTGAACTCGCGGATTCGGCGCTCGTGTCGCAACGCATTGGCAGCTTGTACACCATTCTTTGCGCGTCCCCCGCGTATCTGGCGAAGCACCAGACGCCGCTCAACGTTACCGATCTGAACCAACATACCTGCCTGCAACTCGTTTTGCCGGACGGCCCGATGGGTCAATGGCATTTCGAAGGTGTGGACGAGCCCGTGTTTCGTCATTTGCGTCCCACCCCGCTCACGGTCAATGTCGCCGAAGCACTCGCCGCGAGCATTCGCGAAGGCATGGGTATCGGGCCGTTACCGCTCTCCGTGGCGCTGCCTGCCTTTCGCGATGGCAGCCTCGTGCGCGTGCTGCCAAGTCACCGCCTGCGAGCCAACAACATCTACGCGCTTTATGCATCGAGGCGCTATCTGGACGCCAAGATCAAAACGTTCGTCGAATTTCTCCGCGAGCACGCGCCCCTTGCACTCGCTGAAGAAGAGCGGGAGATGGTCGAGTTGTGCCAGTGCAGTTCGAGCGAACTCATCGAACCCGGCGAGTCCTGGTACACCCGCTAATCAACGCAGACCCTCGTCTCCTGGCCTACCCCGATGAACACGGACGACGCGGGCGTTCAACGGCCCACCAGCCGGCTGCTGGCTCTCGCGCCCGCCTCGTGCGACCACAGAGGCATGCTATATTCGTCGGATAAATAGCACACGGAGACTGCCGCCCAGACGTTGAGCGCTGCGCGAATCTGGGCCGTCTCTCCTTTTTGCGGCGCCGCCATGTACGACACGCCGAAAGCTGTCAGCGAGTCACCTCGCTCCGAGCCACCCGAGTCCGCTCCTATCCGGCGTGGCCTCGCGCTGCGTCTGTGGCAAGTCGCGGCGATCCTCTGTGGCCTGCTGGCCCTGATCGCTTGCGCGATGTTGGGCGAGTACTTCGCCAACCGCTCGGTCGAAGCGCGTGAGCGTTTGATCGGCAGCGAGCTCGCTGCATCGGTCGATCGCATTCTCACCGGCGCGGTTACGCGGCGTCAAAACGATCTGGCCGCGCTTGCCGGACGCCCATGCGACGAGATCTGGCGCCCGTTGTCACAGTTGCAGACCTATGTCACCTATGTCCGCGCCATTGCACTGGTCGCCAATGGACACGCCTACTGTTCGTCCGGCCTCGGCAGGATCGACGTGCCTCTTTCGCTTTATGCGCCGCCGAATAGCGCGTCGGTCACGCTCGAACTGCTGCGGGAAACGCCGTTCCAGCCCGGCGTGCCCGTCATCACCCTATACCGCGCAACGGGCAATGACACAGGCGTTCTGTACGTCATTGATGGCGAATATATCTCCGATACGCTCGCCCATGGCAACGGCTACGGCGCACAGCAGTCCGCGTTGTCCATCGCAGGCGTTGGGCGTCTGAATGACCACGGGATATTTATACCCGCTACGCAGCCGCAGGATCGTGGCACGACGCGTGTTGCGTCGAGCACCTGGCCGTTTTCAATCGAGCTCATTGCGTCGCAAACGTTCGTCTCGCAGGCGCGCTGGAAATACGGACTCCTCTTTGGTGCAATCGGCGTGCTGGTGGATGCGCTCATCGCCGCTGTGTACCTGCTCGCTTTCGCCCCACGCCGTCTGCTGTTGAGCGCCGTGCAGCGGGGCTTGCGGCAAGGCGAATTGCACGTGGTCTATCAACCCATCGTGGACATGGCCAGTCGCGCCACGGTCGGCGTTGAAGCGCTCTTGCGCTGGCACTCACCCAAGTGGGGGAATGTCAGTCCTGCCGTCTTCATGCCCGAAGTGGAGTCAAGTGCATTGCTTGGCAGCGTGACGCGCTTCATGCTGCGCACCGCGGCGGCAGAGATGAGTCGCTACGCGCCGGCGTTGCCGCTGCGTATAACCGTCAACATCGCGCCTAAAGATCTCGAACGCAAAGGCTTCGTGGCCGAAATCCTGAGCGTAAGCAACGAAATGCCCAGCGGCATCAGTCTGCTGCTGGAACTGACGGAGCGCTTTCTTTTGAGCCAGAACCCGCGCACCGTGGCGATCTTCGAGACACTGAAAGCGCACGGCATTCGTTTTGCCATCGACGACTTCGGCACGGAGCATAGCAACCTCGATCTGCTTAGTCGCTTTCCTTTCGACTTCGTCAAGATCGATCGGCAATTCGTGAGGCAGGTTGATATCGGCGGCGCCGAACTGATCACGGGAATCGTCTCGGTCGCGCGGCACTTCGGCCTGCAGGTCATCGCGGAAGGTGTGGAAACGGAGGCCCAACATACCGCGTTGCGCGATGCGGGCGTACCTTTCGGACAGGGCTATTTCTATCAACGGCCGTTGCGCGCCCAACATCTGGCGCGCACACAGGCAACGGCACAGGGCGCGGCGCAGACCCACCCGGACACGCCGTCGCACGCTACTCCACGGTAATCGTCTCTCGCATATTCGGGTGAATACCGCAAAGGATCTTATAGACACCGGGCCGATCGAATTTGAACTGAAAACTATCATTCTGATCAAGCGCGGCGGAGCGGAACAGGCCGGCGTCGTTTACCACCGTGTGCGGTTCGCCGTCGAGGTTCTTCCACGTCACCGTCGAGCCTGCCTTCACCTTCATCTCCATGGGCGAAAACATGAAATTGCGTATGACCACGACGTTAGAAGCCTGCGCCTGAACCGCCGAACAAGCCCCCATTGCCACCAACAGAAGCAGCGATCGCAGTGAAAGGATCCAGAACGATCGAATAGTATTCCTTATCATGATAAACAACCTCATAAAGTCAATAGTCGAAAAGACTCAAACGAGCGTGGAATCCTGCAAGGTGGTCTTGAGCGGGTGATTTGTCACGCTGATACGTGTCACGCCCAGCATCTTCGGAAGCTGGTCGCTCGGCACCTTTAGAGGCCCGGGTCCCGGCCCTTCGCCGGCCGTGGGTTGAGGATAAGCGGTTGAACGGGCGGTATGGAACGTGATATTGCCCTCCACTTTCGACACGATCTGATGAATGTGACCGTTGGTCACCGTCACCGAACCAAAACGTTTCAGGTAGCTCATTGCCTCGCCGGCATCGCCCGTGCCCCACCCCCATGGCTCGTAGATCGTCCACATTGGCATATGCGCGAATACCACGATGGGCGTGCTCGACGAACGTCCCTGCAAATCGTTTTTCAACCAGGCGAGTTGCTCGTCGCCCAGACCGCCCAGACCGTTGGGCTTGAAGTGCATCACGTTGACGAGACCGATGAAGTGCACGCCATTGTGGTCGAAGCTGTAATAACCGCGGTTGTCGGATGCCTGACCGAAGCGGTTGAAATATTCAGTCCCCGTGCCGTCCGTCACATCGTGCTCGCCGGGGACCGTATGCAGTTCGGTGATGTTCAGGCCGGATAGCAGCTGTGCCGCGAGATCAAACTCCTCCGGCTTCGAAAGATGGGTGATGTCACCCGTATGAATGGTGAGTGCCGGCTTCACAGGCATGGCGTTGACCAGATCGATGGTCTGCCTGAGCGTACCCGCTACGTCGGGGTTAGCCTCCTTGTTAAAGCCGATATGCGAGTCGCTGATCTGCAAAAACAGCGGAATGCTGGTCAAGTCCTGTGCGCTGGCGGCGAGCGCGAGGTCGACCGGCGTGAGTACACCGCCTGCCAGCGTGAATAGTGTGCCTACGCTGCCGAAGGCGAGACACTTCAACGCATCGCGACGCGACGGATTGGATGGAAAACGGGACGACATGTTGACCTCACGATTCGACCTTCAGAATATGAGCCGCCGGCTTATCCGTCGGCTCATCTGAATGGATTCGAGAAGTAGACTGTGGCGTCGTCCGGTTTATTCCATGCTGAACAGCAACTTTGAATCGGGAGCGTGTCCGAAATTCATCAGGATGCCGAATGGGCACGCAGGCCGTTGATAAAGCCACTCAGCTCAGAGTCGCCCGCGTCGCTGATGGCCCAATAGTTCATCCCCGCGGCGCTCCAATGCGCCAGGTGATAACCCTTGCGTACTTCCATTTGTGGCGACGTGCCCGCGTCATTACCGGGCCAGACATACAGATTGATGGGATGCAGTTTGTAGCGATAGACCATTACCGCAACGGCACGCCCATTCAGATAGTCGAGCCGGCCACCGACCAGCGGATACCCCTCTTGTGCAAGATCGATCACGGGTGGCGCGAAATCGAGCTTGCCGTCGAACCAGGGCTTCACCGTATGCCGGTCTGTTGAGATCACATCGTAAAGATGATCGAACTGCAACGAGCGAACGTGGCTATCCACGAGTTCTTGCGTAAGGTGGGTGTCGCTCGGCGGCGTCGACAGATACAGTCCGGCGCTCCACGCCAATGCGGCAAAGCTCACCGCCATCGCGCCAAGCGGCGCCCAGCCAACC
>NZ_JBAURZ010000122.1:0-24837 GCF_049581445.1 Paraburkholderia sp.
GAAAAATCTTTCGGGGCCGAGAACGTCATGTCGAGCCCCATGACGTGCGATGCGCCCGCCCCCGCCACAAGCGCCTCGCCGGTCAGAGGATGCATGCCGCGAGCCAGACGCTCGACTTGCTCCGTCAGCGCCTCGCCGCGCAGCCCCAGCAGCGGCGCAGCCTCGCCGATCCAAAATGGAGGCGGGGCGGCAAGGTCTCGGTCGCCAGCGACATATTTAGCGAAGTCGCTTCGCTCTCGCGTTGAGGGTGAGCCGAGATAAAACAAATAGTCGCCGCCTCGCGCGCTTCTGGCTTGATTTTTAGCCGAATTGATCTTCGTGATCGAAAGCATCGTTTTTTGCTAATTTCAATAGTAATGCGAACAAACACGAGGTCTTCTCGACCCCGTGTTCTTGGCTTGCAACCGATCCGATCAGTCCATTCGGTCCGCGAGCTCTTCTCCGCGCAGATTCGCGTATCGGTTCAGCATAGCGAGAGAGCCGTGCCCGACGATTCGCATGATTTCGTATGTGGACAGCTTCCGCTTGTGGAGAACCATGCGCGAAATTGCCTCGTGTCGAAGATCATGGAAGCGAAGATTCTGGATTCCAGCCTCCTTGGCGAAACGCGCAAACATTGTCGAAACGGTCTGCGGCTGAGTGAGAAGCCAAAGGACGCGCTTGGAGCTCGACGACCGACGCGCGTTGAGGACTTTCAACTGCCGCAGCGCCCTGCGGGAGAGCGGCACGAATCGCTCGCACTTGCTCTTCGTGTGCGCAGCGGGGATATTCCACACGCGACGCTCCAAGTCGAATTCGTTCCATTCGGCCAGAACCAGCTCTTGCAGCCGCGCTCCTGTTTCGAGGGCGAGACGCACGAGCGCGACATAGTGCGGCCTGGCGTCTGTTTTCAGCAGGCGCAACCGCGAATACAACGCGACTTGCTCTTTGCTCTCGAGCCGTCTGTCTCGCTTGTTTTGCCAGCCGCGCGGCAGTGAGCGTTCTGAGAACGGGAATGACGGATGAGGCAGATCGAGTTGATCCGCGCGAGCCCGGATCGCTTGGCGAATGATCGCCAAATGATGCACGATCGTCTCAAAGCTGAAGGGCCGCCCGCGCATAGAGCGTTTTTCACGCAACCTCCGGATGTATTCTTTGATCCATCGGCGCGTGATGTCTCCGATCGTGGCGGCCCCGACGTTTCTGAGAACGGTGGGGCCGGTGCCCTTGTGACGCCGCGCGGCTTCCGGCGAAGAAAGGAAATCGCCGATGATTTTCGCGAGACTCTCGTTCTCGAACGAGGGCGCGGTCCTTGCCGGCTTCGGCAGAACTGCCACGAGCTGCTTGCGCAACAGCGCTTCGACCTTCACACCGAAGCGCTCGGCGTGCGCTTTTTGTTCGAAGGTTCTGACGATTGTCGGCGCACCTTGCCTGCGAACGGTGCATTGCCAAGTGGAGGGTGCCCCGTTTTTGCGAGGGCGTTCGTTGATGCTTGCCATGCTGGTCTCCTTGCTAGTTGGATTGAGGTCCTGCATCTATAAAGGCCGGCGACATTGCCAATAGGCACGTCCGAAACCTTCACGCTGCAAGGCGGCCGATCAGCGGAAAATGCAGCGCTGCGACCGCCCGCACTCTCTCTCGCAAAGAGCCTCGTTGCGCAAGGGGGCTGCGTGAGCTCATTCCCCCGGTGGCAATAGGTATGAAACCGGGGCCAGAAGATTGATTTCCATAAGGTTGGTGTTTACGGCTATTTTAATCATGTAAATTAGAATTAATTTCTAATTAAGTCTCTATGTAGCAAGAAATAACTCTTTGCTTCTCGCTGCTTTATCGCCGTTTTGCAGCGCGCCGCGGCGATGTTCCCGACGAACGGCAGCGGTTGGAGGCGGTTTTTATGGGCTTGGACCTCCTTTCCCGGGCCTATATCAATTGGAGCATCGACCAACGCGACCCGGGAGATTCAAAGTGGAAGAGCAAAATAACCAGACCGCAGCAGCCATCCCAAGCGCGATCGTCCCGGTGGAAGAGTTGGAGCGCGCTTCGCGCTCCTTGGCAGAAAAATACAAAATTGATTCTGCGTTCGTTCGGGTGGGCGTTTTGTCTCGCATACTTGGCTTGGCCGCGCCGACTATTTATGCGGCGATGAAGGCCGGACGATTTCCGATCCCGCACCGAAAGGTGGGCTCGACGCCCTTGGTGAAACTTGATGACCTCGCGCGATGGTATTGCTCCGAAGATTTGCCGCGAGCGCCGACGCCTCCCATTCCGCAAAGCGAAGCGGACAAGCCAAGCGTTATCGATGAAACCGCAAAAGCAAAGCTCGTCAAACGGGTCCTGCGCGAACTCCAAGGGGAGGATGAGTGAGTCGAGCAAAACCCGCCAGCATGTGGCGGGTTTCTTTATGCCCTCGGCCCGAGCCGTAGGTTCATGAGCGACGAGGACGCTGGCAACCATGCTTGGCCCTGGCGGTTTCGATCGCGACTTGCATCGGACTTTGCGTCGCTGGCTTCACCCGACTGCGAGCTGGCTCTGGCCGCGAGCCCGGCGCAGGGCCGAAAATGCGTTCGATTCGCCTCATGGCGCGCTGGCGGGCTGCCTTGTATTCCGCATGACTGAGCGTGTGCCGTTGCCGTATTTCTTGCGCAGTCAATCCGTGAATGATGCCGTTGAACACCATCTTGCAAGCCAAGTCGCCGGACATCGATGCGCGCTCTTTGTCGACTGCTATCGCCCGTTCTCGGAATCGCTCCGCCATGACGAGCGATTCTTCTTGCGAAGGCGAAACGCTATTGGATTCGCCAATGACCTCCGCGAGATCCTCCAGTGAGCAGTAGCGCTTCCTCCTTGCCTTCATGTCCTGACGACTGTGGCTCGCGATGCTCTTCATGCACATAGCAAGAGCGCTTGGGAACGCGACGGTCAGTCGCCACGCGCGGCGCCCGCTGGCCATGCGGGCGATGGCCTCATTGATTAAATCAAAGATTTCGCTGAACTCGGTGCCCCCAAGAAGGCATCGTCCCGTTTTGTTCAACGCCCCCCAATCGTCTTCCGTCAATGCCGCATACGCTGCGTAGATCTCTTCTAAAGTTGCATTGCCCTGTGCTAGCGGCGCCACTTGTAGCTTTTGTTTTTTTGCCATTGGTTGTCTGCTCTTGTCGTTGATAAAAGCGGACGCGGAGCGAATCTTTGTCCGCCGCCTATTCTTCATACCAATAGGCCGACTAATGCCCTGCGAGACACGCGCAAGCTGGCATTGCTGACAAACGGTCATGCATCCCCCGCTCGTCAGATGGTCAGGAAAATCGATGCGGTGGCCGGCCTTACGGGTTGGAAAGTCCGTCCAAGGCGAACGAGCATGGAAGAGCAGAACGCAGCGAGAACCCCATCAACGAAGCGTGTCGACTGGCGGGGGTGGCTCGCGTCAAGCGCTATTCTTGGCACAGCCACCGGCGTTGCGACGATAGTCGCGTTGTGGCGGCCATTGCCCCTGATGGGCGCGCCGATCGGATCTCTTTCCGACCATGCGGCCGTTCTGGCCGAAAGCGCGGCTCACCTATTTGCCCCTTCGCTCTTTCATGCGGCTTGGCCGACCTACGCAGGCTTCTGGGAGCATCTCGATCCTGCGAGCAAGGCCGCGATCGTTGCCCGCGCATCTGCCGCCGCGCTTGCGGCAGCGGCGCCTGCCGTGTTGTCGGCGCGATCGCGGCTGACGGCCCGAGATGGGCTCATTCGGTTGCGCGGTCCGCAGAGGCTCGAGGGCGGGGACGCGAGTCGCGCGCTGCGCAAGCGTTTCGCCAAACAGGTTCGTCGTCGGCCCGATCACGATCTTGGGCCTGGGATTCCGTTCCCCGCCGACATGTGGACGCGGCACGTTCTGATCGTGGGCGGCGTCGGCGCCGGCAAGACAACATTCATAAAGCCGTTGCTGCGCTCGGTCTCTGCGGCAAACGAGCAGATGTTGGTTTTTGATCCGAAGGGCGAGTTCACGGCGGAGCTCGGCGACGCGGACATTTTGGCGCCATGGGACTCAAGAAGCCTCGTGTGGGACATCGCCGCCGACATGAAGAACACGCAACTGATGAGGCGATTCGCAGCGGCTTTCGTCGCGGACAGCGCGGACCCAATGTGGGCCAATGCCGCGCGGCAACTGCTCTGCGGCTTGTTGCTCTGCCTGCGCAAGACAAAGGGCATCGAGTGGGGCTGGCGCGATCTCGCGGACCTTGTCGCTCTGCCGCAGCCCGATCTATTGGCGATCATGCGCGCGCACCATCCAGAAGCCGTGCGTGTCGTCGAGCGCGCGTCAGTCACGACCCAAGGCGTCTTGATCAATCTCTCGGCCTTTTGCTCGCCAATCCTCGACCTTGCCGACGCGTGGGGAGACGCGCCCCGCGAGCGCCGCATTGGTTTTCGGCGCTGGATTAAGGGCCGGTCAAGCCGCCGCCAGATCGTCTTGCAAGGACATGGGGCATACGAGGATTTAACCCAGAAATACGTCGCGGCGATCATAGGCCTGATTTCGGCGACCGTGAGCAGCGTGGAAATGACCGACGACCCAGATCGAAAAATCTGGATCGTGGCCGACGAGTTGCCGGAGATGAGCAAGGTCCCCATTCGGCAGTTGTTTTCAGTCGGCCGCTCTCGCGGCGTTCGATGCGTTGTCGCTTGCCAAGATTTTGCGCAACTTGAACAAATTCACGGCGAGCAGACTGTTCGAGCGCTGACGTCGATGTGCGGAACGTTGATCGTTGGCCAAATGTCGCCTGGCGACACGTCCGAAAAAATCTGCAAAACGATTGGCTCCCGAGAGCATGAGCGCATGAACGTTTCCACGTCGATGTCCGCCAGCGGCGAGTCGCGCGGTCTGTCCTTTTCGCGTGAGACCGTCCCGCTTTATTCCCCCACCGAACTGGCGTCGCGGCTCGGGCCGACAAAAGACGGCAAGGGCGTGACGCTTCTCGTGTTCACTGGCGGCGACGCGCATGAACTTTTCTACCCGTTCGCGGTTTCGAAGAAGGTCCGCGAAGCTCATGTGCCGGCCCGATGGACGCTCGGGCCCTCAATGGTCGACCCCACCTGCGCAAGTCCGCAGGGCGACGCGGCCGTTGCGCGAGGAGGCGACGCTCTTGGCGGCGCAAGCATCGAGGAGGCAGCGTCGAGCGATGTCGAGATTCCGCCGCCATCCGACGCTAGCTACATGCAAGAACTCGAAAGGCTCGCTGGCGAGGCGCTTTAACCGCTGCACAACGCCGCCGCGCAGCGGCGGCAACAACCACGTTTATCAACCATGCCTGAGGAGGATTATGAACAACATTGAACAAACGGAAGAAGCGAAAGAGGAACCATTTCGGCAAGCGCCAACCAGTGGAGGTGAACGGTCGTCGCTCTCGGCTGGCCATTCGCGACACGGCTTGGGCGGCGCAAGTCGCGCTTCGCGCATCCCTCCCGATGACCGCACCGATGAGGAGAAGGAAGAGGACGAGCGCGCCGAAGAGCAGTATTGGCAAGACCGGTTGGAAGAAGGATACGATGCAGCGCGCGACTGCGTTCCACGCGACAAAGGTTGCCTTCGGCCGGATTGGGTCGTGAAACTATGGCGAGCGTTGCGCTGAACAGGCGCCGCAAAGCGACCGCATGCGCGGCCAAGCGCGGGCTTGCAAGAACGCCCTGATCGCGGAAAACGCGACCGCGAATATTTCGATGTGGCGGCGCGTGGTGAGAAAGAAAGCCGGGCCGCGAAAGCGGCCCGGAAAACGGGCATGGAGCCTGCGTGAGAGACAACTTTGTCAACTTTGACAGCGTGGCAAACGTCGCGCCTGCATTTTCTATACTTTTAGCAAATGCCAGAGTCTGCCGAAAAGAATGAACCTCGCCACGAGAGCGTTGAGCACGAATTGCAAGACGAAGCCGTGCGTCATGCCTGCGGAAGTTGGGCCTTCCATCAGCGCGGGCAAGAAAAATCCGAACATGCAAATGACCGAGCCCGCGACGAGCCACATCATGTCGACGGCGCGCTGCGCGCTCAGTGTGAGGATGCGCGCCGCAAGCAAAAGAAAAAACATCATGCCGGCAAGCATGTTGAGCAAAGGGACGGTCATCAATATGGAGAACGACAGCACGCCGAAAAACATGCCGGCGCCGATCCCGCGCTTCACTTGCTCTTGCTCGCTGACGAGCTTCGAGTTTTCCATTTTTTGCCTCTGAAAAAGAGCCGGCGGCGGTTGAACGCTCGTCGGCGAAAGTAAATCTCTATCGCTTATTGCGGCTTGCTGAACTCGACTAGCTCGACGTGGGTGCTTGTCGGCGCAAAATTGCTTTGTTGGTCGGAGAAATCGGACTTGATGATCCGGCCCACGGAGGGGGCATACCAATCAGTTTCGCGAGTGCGGCCGTCCCTCTGCCGAATGTCGCTCGCGCTCCAAGACACCCGCTGCTCGATGCGAAAAGCGTCGAACGCCCCGGCGGCTGTCTCAATGCGTTCAACGCCCACGACGGTGGTGTGCCGTTCGCCGACCGCCGTCCAACTGCCTGATCGATAGACATATGACGAACTCCACGAGTCCCCGACTCTCAGCGGAAAACGCAGCTTGCCGTCGCTTGGCTCGTAGGTTGCCGCGCCAATCTTGATCAGGTTTGCGTCGCCGCCAAGGATCGTCGCTCCACTGTTCAGGATGGCGCGATTTCCCTCGACGCTCGTCACGCGCTGCTTGAAGGTCGAATTCTTGGTGGGCTCGAGATCGTTTTTGTATTGAAAAGTCCAAGTTTCGCCGGTTTCATAGACCGGAGCATCAGCCTGCGAAAGCGGTGCCGGCTGTGCAACGGGGGCTGGCAAGCTTGCAGGCAAAGCGGCCGAAGCCGCGATGGCGGCGGAGGCGGCAACAGACAGAAGATCCATGGATAAGCAGTCCAAATTGGTTGTCGGAGACGCTCTTGATCAACAACGGGTTGCGCATTGAGCGCGAACCCGCTTTCGGCGTCAGCCCTTTCCTGCGTCGCTCGCCAACCAACCGTCGGAGCCCTTGAGCATTCGCACTCGGCCGGCCGTTCCGTTGGATTCGACGTCGCACAGATATGCTTTGTCGCCGTCGCTCTTGCAGCCGACTAGCTTGATATTCGCGACTGCTTGTTTCTGCTGATCCATCTGGCTGTCGAGAAACGAACTCTTGCCCAACAGCTGCTCGGTTTGCGCGCGGCCGGCGTCAACTTGTTTCTCAAGCGCGGCGCGCACATCGCCCTCGCTCGGAGAGCCGCTGCACGCGGAGAGCAAAACAGCAGCGCACAGCGCGGCTGCGATGGCAGCGCTTTGAATCGGCTTTTTCATGCGGCCTCCGTCAATTCAAAATGGTCGGAATGGTTGAGCGACCTGGGACAATCTGTTTGTTGGCCGCGGTCGATGGCGCGCCCGTCGTGAACGACCAGCTCACCGAGAACGGCGTTGCTGTCGGGATGCTTGTGTTCGTCAGCGCGCCGGTCACCGTGACCTTGTAGGTCGCGTTGTTTGCCAGCGGGGAGATCGGCACGCAGATCGCCAGCCGGGTTGCCTCGCTGTTGTTCGTGTTGTCCGTTTCGATACACGGCACCGCATTGCCCGACGGATCGCTGATCATGAAGTTGATGTTCGAGAACGCGCCGTTTCCTGATGCGCTCAGCGTCACCGGGTAGCCGACCGTGGTGCCTTCCAGCGAGCCGCTGTTATACGCTGCCACCGGGTTCGGCGACTCGTTGGCGACCCACGACGGCTTGACGTTCGTCTGGCCGTTGTAGGGATAAGCCACGAGGATGTTGTCCGGCGTGTTCTGCACGTAGTCCGTGAAGTCGCCGACCAGCGTCGAGAACTTGGACGGATCCGAGTTCGTCGGGCCTTGGCCGAAACCGACGTTCGTCGTGTCAAAGAGGAAGATCGCGCGGTGGAACGGAGCGTCGAACAGCGAGTCAACGGCTTGCGTCGACGAAGTGAAGGCGCCGCCGATGCCAGCGGCGATTTCTCCTACCGAATTTGTTGTATAGCCAGCAGCCGCGACGCGATCTGAGGGGGCGTAGCCGGTGTAGCCCGGCAGCCCCGTCGTTTCGTAGTGGCCGACGTAGTTATTGTCAAACATATAGAGCGCGTGGTTCGCGGCTGCCGTGGCGATATCGGCGATTGGCTGGCCTGACGGACCCGTTGCCGACTGGTTGAATGCCTTGAGGCCCAGTTGAAGGCGCATGCTGTTTGCGAAGGCAACGGAGTCGCCAATGACATCGCCCGTTGGCGTGAACGCTCCCGCTGATGCGCCGGCTGGTGTCAACAGTGCGATCGTCGGAGCGGAAGTCGTTGATCCGCCCGTGCCGGCCGAACTGCTCGTCGGATTCGACGACGATGAACCACCACCCCCGCACGCGGCAAGCGCCCCCGCGGCCAAAACAGCGCCGAAAATTGTCTTGTTCATATCGTTCTCGATGGCTTCGAGCGTCAAGGCTGAGCCGAGCGCCCGGATTTTAAATGAAAAATGACTTATTGCGTCGTGATCGTAACTCTAGAAGTCGTTTTCTGGCGCGTCGGAACCCAGAAAATGACGTTTGGCGTCGTTTTTAGGCGACGCGAGGAGACGTTATGGCCGTGGATCCTGACGCGCAGGAGTTGGCGAAGAAAGTTGGCGCTGAAATTGCGCGTTGGCGTAAAGCGACGGGCCACACGCAGGCGCGCGTGGCGGACGCTCTCGGAATGGAAAAGGAAACGGTGTCCAGAATCGAGACAGGGGTCATCGCGCCGACGCTTCACCGCCTCGCCCAATTTTCGGAATTTTTCGGATGCCCGATCACGGCGTTGTTCGGCGACTATCGCGGCAAGGCGGTCGAGGATGCCGCTGAACTTGCTGAAATCTTGGCCGGCCTTAGCGATGAAGAGCGCAGGCTGATAATCCGAGGAGCGTCGGACACTGCGCGCATATTGCGGGAGCGCACGGCCATGATCGAGCGTTTGGCTCGGCGTTTGGAGGAGGTGGGCGGTGGCCAGAGAGAAAGCGCCGCCGGCCGCAGTCGAGGGCTCCGCGACGAGTTGGACGCCATCTTGCCGAAAGAACGGCGTTTGCCTTCCAAAAAGCTGCCGTAAAAGGTCTTCCGCCTGGCGATCAGGCGCTGGATTCGAGTGCCGTCGGGCCCGCGGCGCCCGCGCGCAATCGGAATAACTTGGTTTTTGGATTGATTTCAAAACAGCCCCCGAGCGCCTTTGCGCTTGTCTTGGACCGAATCGTTTCGGTCAATTTGCCGGTCGCATCATCCCGCACGGCAAAGGCGGCCGCCGCTCAATTTGTCCGGATTTTCTTGTCGTTTTGTCCGAGCGAGCTTTTTTGCGGCTTGGCTCAATTGAAAAGAAAGGGTTCGAGATTAAGATTCGTCTAAACATTGACGAGTCCGGGGAATGCCGCAACCTTTGAAATTCAACAGCGCTTTGCTGAGACCGCGAGACGCGGAGGAAATCTGGCGCTCGGCCCTCAGCCCCATGTATGAGATCAAACGATCAGATGGGGTTTTGGACGCCAAGATAACAACTTGGGATTTGGGCGCAGCAATGCTGCTGACCAGCCATCAAGCGCGCGACGAAGTGCAATTTCAGCGGACAAGGCGGCGCATCGCGGTCTCGGGAGTCGACCACTATTTGATTCATTGTTTGCTCGATGGCGAGCTCGTCTCCGAATTCGCGGCTGGGCAGCAGCGGGTTCCGTTGCGCTCGGTCGCGGTTCGAGACATGGCGGTCGAAAACACCGGATTCGCTCGCGACGCCCCGATGCTCACTCTCAGCGTGCCGCGACTCGCGCTCGACAAACGAATGCCGGAGGGGGCGAGGTTGCATGGCGCGTCGTTCGCCGAAGGCGACCCGATCGGCGCGCTGGTCGCATCCCACATTTGCGCATTGGCCAGCACGTTGACGGCCATGACCGTGGACGAGTCGAGGGTTGCGGCCGAGGCGACGCTTTCTTTGTTGGCGGCGTGCTTGCTGCCGAAGGCGGAGCCCGACGCTTCGAGAAGCGACCCAAGGCTCGCGCCCATGCTGCGCGCGCATGCCGTCGCTCTGATCGAGAGGCGGCTTGGCGACGCCGAACTTGGCCCGGAGCTTCTTTGCTCTGCCCTCAAAGCGTCGCGCACGGTTCTGTATGGCCTGTTCGCTGAATATGGCGGCGTCGCCCGCTACATTCGATCGCGTCGGCTGGACGAAGCGATGCGGCGCCTTGCGGACCCGCGCCATGCCCGCCACAGGATCGGGGAAATCGCGTTTTCCGTCGGCTTTTCAAGCGAGCCGACATTCAACAGGGCTTTTCGGGAGCGTTTCGGCTGTTCTCCCAGCGAGGCGCGAGCCGAAGCGGAGCCAAGCGGGTCGATCCGGCCGGCTGCAAGCGAGAAGGAGGAATCGGGGAGCGCGCTTGCGGCAAAATACGAAGCGGCAGTCAGAAATTTGCGCGGGTAGCAACTCGACGAGGGGCGCGCTGAATCGATCGTTTTGAATTGGCGCTCCGCTGAGCGATTCGCAAATTCGGCCGGTGCTTTCGCGTGCGACAATTCGGTCAAGGCCGCGTGGCCGTAACAACATGACTGAGCAATGCCTGCTTCAAAGAAACGTCCGTCGAAGACTCAAGCCAAAGGCGGTTTGACAAAGACCGCTCCTGTATCTTCCACTGGACACCGCCAGCGCCGACCGAATATCCATCAAATTTCATGCGGCGTTAGAGGTGGCCCGGCGAGGTTCCGCAGACGTCGTTACCGCGCGCTCTTTGGCGCACGCGATATTGCTCGTCGATTTGATCGCCGACACCGAGCCCGGCAATGTCAGCCGCGAAACACTGGGCCTTGCCAAGGCCGGATTGGCGGCGCTTATCAAGAAAGGGCACGAGTCGGAAGATTGGTCGTTTCCCGAAGACTTGTTGTCCATCATCACCGACCTAGTCAACGAGCACGACAGGCAGCTTCGGGAATGCAGGATGAGCGCGATTGTCGCCGCGACCGAGCATCTGGAACGACGGCTTGCGAGAGCTGGCTGCATGGAAGAAGTGTTGCAAGCGCGGCGAAACTCGGAGAAGAAGTAAGGCCGATCCCGATGTCGGCTTGCTTTTTGGCCGAAATCCGGCAGTCAATCGAAGCTGGGGCACATCAATAAAGCAATCGGCCCAAGGCGTCGACGATGCGTCCGGCGACTCCCGGGCCGTGCGCGTTTAATCGACGAGGCGCACGGAACGCCGACGTCAAATGCGCGTTTTCTGGAATTTAGGCGGACCGCCAGTGGTCAGGTTTCCCTTTGCTCGTCACACGCACGTGCGCGATTAGTGGTTTGTGGCCCAATGACTTGGCCGCGTCGATGGCCTCCTTCTGAGTCTTGTAATTTTGCTGCGTGACGCGGCGGTCGTCAGCGTATTCCAATGCATATCCATCAATGGGACCGTGGTGGCCTTTCGGCAGTGGTTCGACATATACATTCGGCATGATTGCCCTCGGATGTTTAATTGTTTTTGAAGAGGATTTCCCCTTCGAGGTGCATATTCGCGCCGGGTCGGAAAAAACGCAACGAAATCTAGGGGGCGGTCATATTGTCCAATTTTGCAAGGCGGTCCCCGTTGCGCGGCTGACTGCGGAACGCCCGCTCGCACGAGCAGAGCGGCCGCGGTTAGCGTTTGCTTGTTCAAGCGGGTTGGATTTATGACGTGAAATCAGTTGACGGTTTGCCCGATTTGCACAAAAATCCGGTTGACGTTCATCCCATTATGCACATTCACGTTACGGCGGCTCAATGTCCCTGCCCTTTCCCGAAGAGTTTCATCCGGCTCTCAGCGCCGATCGCTTGTCCGTCGTCGCTTCTATCTTGATCGCCGAGCATTTTTCGACCGCGACTGCGCTTCAAAGCGAATACGACGATGGCTATACCCGGGGCTGCACCCGCTTTGGCCGCCAGCGCAACCGCCTTAAATCGGTGGCGTTGTCAGGCGAATACGACTGGCTCGAATTGCGGCACGGCGGGAATGACTTGGTCTTCACGATCGGCGGAATTCCGTGCCGATTCGCCGCTGATGATCCTTCGAATCCGACCAAGCCAGCCGTGCTGGATGCCACGCCATTTCAGCAAGACTTTTTTGGGTCGGTCGAAAACGGTGTCCCATGCAAATTTTGTTTTGTGCTTGACGGCGGTTATGCCGAGGCGGACGATCCGCGCGTCGTGTTCTTGGGAGAAGACTCGTCGCGCGTCGTGAAGTGCAAATGGGTGTCTGACAGCGCGCGCGTCCTGCACGCGGTCGCCGCGGAAACGCCGGCGCCCAAGGAAATGGGCAAGCCGCCTGTCGCTCCGAAACGCCGCGACGCAGACGACGAAAGCGCGGCCGTCGCGTCATGATGTTTATTGGGTCCAACCTGCGCACGGCGCGTCTTTTCCACGGGTTGTCCTTGCAGGAGCTTGGCGAGCGCATTGGCCGCTCGAAGCAGTTTCTCAGTCGGATCGAGGCGGGCGTCGACGCGCCGACGACCGCGCTCGTCGACGCAGTTTGCGCCGAATTGAATGTCTTGCCCGCATTTTTCGTAGAGCCCGACCCGATGCCCATAGCGGATGAGCAATGTCACTTTCGCAAGCAACTGACGACGAAAGTGGCATTGCGCCAAGTTGCGCGCGCGCGGGGCGAGTTGTTGAAGCGCATGGTGAATGCGCTGGAAGAGCATCTGGATTTGCCTCAATACGACTTCAACGAGGGCGACGCGTCTTCGGCGGAGGCGATCGAAAAAGCGGCTGAGCTCGCCCGTGAGCATTGGGAGCTTGGACTTGGCCCAATCCAAAACATGACTCGTGTGGCGGAAAACGCCGGGGCGGTGGTGGTGCCGCTCGGCGGAATGGCGCCGGAAATCGACGCGATCTCGTTTGCCACGCGCAGGCCGGTGATTGGCGTCAATCCGGAAGGGCGGTCGGCATGCCGAACGCGTTTTGGCATCGCGCACGAAGTGGGGCATTTCTGCCTGCACATTGGCGTCCAAACCGGAGACAAGATGACGGAGTCCCAGGCGAATCGCTTCGCCAGCGCATTCTTGATGCCCCGTCGCTATTTCGCGTCTGAATGTCGCGCTGCGCTGCGAGGCAGCCGTCTCAATTGGACCGCCCTGTCAGAGATTAAAAAAAGCTGGGGCGTGTCCAAGGCGGCGGCGCTTTATCGTGGGAGGCAGTTGGGGGTATTCAGCGATGAGCAATATCGGAGCGGCGTCATAGGGCTGACCCGGCACGGAGAGGCGCGAGTCGAGGCCGAAGACGCTCAGATGCGACCGGAACTGCCGGAGCTTGTGGCTGACAGCGTCGAGCTGTTGCGGGTGTCGTTCGGAATCTCTCATGCTGACCTTGCGATTCAGATGCGAGTGCAGCCGGCGTTGTTGGACGAACTTCTTTCAAGCTTGACTCCGGAGACGAGGTTGTCCGCTCCTAACGTCCTGTGCTTTCGAAAGGCCGGTTCGGAAAACTGATTCGGAGCGGGCAGCCGACAAGCGATGCTAACGGTCGGCGCACATTCATGATCTTTTAGGCGCCCCACTGCATACGGAGAGAGTCATTTCTGCCCTCCGTCAGCGGCTCCTCATTGAAGCGCCACCTCGATCCGCTTCCGATCTTAAGCGATAACATGTCGGTTATCGCAGCATTGGCCATGCGCGGGCCGATCGAACTCCAGCCGAAGCGACTCACGAATGTCGCTTGAGTCTCCGATACCTTAGATGGACGCAAGAGCCGGCGGAGGGTGGACAACCGCGCTCTCCCGTCGGTGCTACCAGCGAATTTATCCCTTGCTAAGCTCTCAACGAGTAAAATTCGGTGCTTTGCGTCATCCGCCCAGCGTGGCGTGCGGGCTGTTCCCGCTCAACCCTTTGAGAGCACGATCAATGGTTTCACATGAATATTCTTCTTTTGCGGACGCTAGGGCAAAGTTCGACGCCGATCATAAATCGAGGCGGGAAACCGAATGCATCGTATCCATTGATGGGAAGTTCACGAAAAAGGCACGCATTCGCAACGACCTCGGACAGCCGATAGAAGAGTATTTTAAGTGGCAGTTCATTAACGCCATGATTTACAGCGGGCTCTACGCGAAGGACTACATTGGAGCCGAGATCCGCTTCCCGAAAGGTAGCGCCGCGTCGATTCCATTGAAAGTCGACGCGGCTGTTTTCGACAGCGAAGAATGGATTGAGCACTACAATTCCTACTGGAAAACTAGGGAAGGAAGACATCTCGAATGGTTGAATGATCATCTGTTGGCCGTCGTTGAATTCAAGAAGAACGATAAGGACATTGACAAGGTGTTCATCGGCCAAATCAAGCCGGCAATGAGAGAAAAGGAGCCGGCTGGATCGAATGTGCTGGGGATCTATTATGACTTCGCCCGCATGTATATTTTTCAGCGGCGAAACGGTCGATATATTCGATACGATGAGTCCAAGAACCAGAAGGGCGAGGCGAGCGCGGTGGGCGATCTCTCACTCCATCTGCCTGATCCTTATGCCTATCTTCCGTCGTTCGACGAATTGCGCGAGACGGTGAATCGGCCGGCTGAGTTCGATCGGTCCAATCGATCCCTCGCTCAGCTTGGCTTGGTTACCTCTATTGCATCTGCGCAAATTCAAATTGCCTTTTCTGAGGTTCTCCGAGCTCTGGATCGAGGAGGTCTTGTCAATCAGCGCGGATACTCAATCTTGATTCAAACCTTCGCGCTAAAGATCTTTGACGAAAAGCGCAACGCCCACATGGACGACCGCGCGCTAGACTTCTACGTCACCCGGGAGGAGGCCAACTTTGCGAAGCTGTCGGAGAAGCCGATTCAGGAATTTATTCGCCGAATTAAGGATCTACGCGATGAGGCATCCCACGACTATCGCAAGATCCTAAAGCATGAAGAAATCAACTGGAAGGACGCCAATCATGTAAGAGCCGTCGTGGCCATTTGCGAGGCATTCCAAGATTACTCGTTTGTTAAGTCGGCAAAAAGCGACTTGTACCAACTCGTTTTTTATAATTTTGCAAACTCATTCAAGCGAGATGATGCGGCGCAGTTTCTCACGCCTATTCCTGTGATTGACTTCATAGTCAAGCTCGTGAATCCGCGAAGCGCGGAAAAGGTCGTCGATCCGTGTTGTGGGATCGGCGACTTTCTGTCGCTCGCTTTTGTCCACTCGCGAGAGAAGGAGCAAAAGTGGGGGCTCGATGACGCTAACATTTACGGCGTCGATCTTGACGCGAACATGATCAGCTTGGCGACGCTGAACATGCTTCTGAATGGGGACGGCGAAGCCAAGCTCTTCGAGAAATCGGACAAGGGCTCAATCCTTTCGAAGATTGCCCTTCCGGGAGAGGGGAATGGAGCTGCCGATCTCGTCGAGCTGGATCCGGAAATTCATAAGGGCGGAAATTGGGACGAGTGGCAGGATGGCACGAAGCTCGTCAAGTTCGACGTTGTGTTGACCAATCCGCCATTCGGAGATGACCGAGCATATCGGCCGAAGACTGAGTTCGACAGGCGAGTGATCGAGCTCTATGAAACGTGGGGGATGGCCCGAGAGCGAAAGGGAGTGCCGGAGGATGATTCGGCGAAACCAAAGAAAGGATCGTCGGCGAAAGGCGACGCGCTCGATTTGGGCGTGGTGTTTCTCGAAAACGCCTATCGCGTTTTGAAGGATAACGGCCGGCTCGGCATCGTTCTATCCAATTCAATAGCGTCTATCAACAAATACGCCGCAGTTCGCCGCTGGCTTATGAGCAAGATGCGGATCGTGGCCCTTTTTGATCTTCCGTCGAATGTTTTTGCGGAAACGGGCGTGAACACTAGCATTATCATTGCCTACAAGCCGAAAAAAGCGGCCCTCAAAGCGCTGAACGAAACCGGGTATAGCGTTTTCGTTAGAGATGTTAAACAGGTCGGATACGAACGGAGAACCAGCAAACGCAACGTGTTTTTTAACCCCGTCTACAAGATCGACGAGGAGTCATTCAACGTCATGGTGAACCGCGATGGCAGCCCAATTCTCGACGAAGACTTTACGACAATCGTGGACGATTTTCAGGAGTGGGCTCTGGGACAGGAGGACACGCTCAGGAAGCTATTCTTGAACGACGGGGCGCGGGTTTCACAGATGAGGAGCAAGGGATGAGCACCGACTTGTTGGTGGTTCCCAAGTCCGTTCGTTCTGAACGCATGACCAGCAACGAATGGTCATTTTCGGCCGGAATGTATCAGACGGTTGAAATTCCGAATGCGCGCTTCGAGACGGTCAAGGACCTTATTGAGGGATACCAAGTCGGAGAGGACCCCGGCTCTGTGGCATACATGCGCTCTTCGCCCGCCCATCTAATTCGGACGAAGGCGTTGCAGGACCACACCTGCTTGCTTTCTCCGAAGGGCGGATCATTCGTCCCGATCAATCCGCGCGCATTGCCTAGCGTCGCGCTCAGGAAGGGCGATATCCTGATGGCGAAAGACTCCAACGTTGGCGAGTGCGCCATGGTTACGGAGGACCTACCAAACCATTCGATAAGCGGCGGGATAGTTCGGATCGACCCCCGACCCGGCGTTGATCGGCATTACCTCTTCGCATTTCTCAAGCACCCGATCCTAAAAACGCAGCTTTTGAGCATGGTGCCGCGCGGCGCGACAATCCCGCATGCGAAAACTCTGTGGCTCAAGTGCAAAATACCTTTCCCTTCGCAGACCAACTCCTCTGCCGTAGTGCAATACGTTAGCGCCCTGAGTGAGGCTATCGTGGCAAAGGAAGTTGCGATCCGAGAGCGCAACGATCAAATTTCGATGGTGATTGATACTGAGCTGGCAAGGGGGCAAAAGCCGACACCGTTCGTCTACATGAACCCATCGCTGGACGACATTCGAGGGCTTGGCCGATTGGACGCCGCAATCTATAGCCGGGACTACAAGGAAAGGGTTTGGCCTGTCCTTAACTATTCGAAGGGGTATGAGACACCGAGTGCTGCTGGATTTTCCGTTACCCCAGGTCCGAGCTTGGAAATTAAACTTCTAGGCACACGAATTGATTCGGATGTTCCCAAGTCTGGATTCTACGAGCTGTTGATTCCTGCAAACATCTCCGAATGGGGCACGATGTCGAGAATCAGTTGGCTCGGGACCAAAAAGAAGTTGGCCCTTTTGAGGAAAGGGGACGTGCTCATCGGTGAGGCAGGGTTTCAAAAGGGGCGATCCATTGTCCTGATCGAAGTGTCGGATTTTGCGACGACCAACGCTCATGGTCTTTATGTGCGCCGTGAGGACGCGGATATCGTCGAGTCCATTTTCTTTCGTTGCATATTCAATTGGTATCGACTGCAGGGCTTAATCGATTTGATGGCTGTCGGAGGCAGTGGCGGCCATTTTTCGCCTGAATATTTTGACGCGGTGCAGATTCCCAAATTCCCGCGTGCACTCCGAGAGAAAATCGCCAGCTTTTATCATTCTCCTGCCGGGGAATTTCCAAGGCACTTGGACGCGAAGCATTTGGTGAATGCGCACGCGATTCGGAACGAATCGCTTGGAATTTGGGAGTTGGATGCCGATCTGAGTGAGCTGCGGGCGATTCTTTCCGATGTTCAGCAACGAATCATCCGTGGCGAGTTCGTTGCGCTGCCGGGCTCGAAATAGGTCAATGGTTCAACGGGAGGGTTCGCGGCTCGATTTCCGCAGTGAGTTTTAATTCAGACATGCTGTTTGCCCGCAAGAGTGGCCGCCGAGGCGGCCAATTTCTCAAAGGCTGAGCGGCGCGCGATGCGTTAGTCAGTCGGCGACCCGCTTGGAGTTTGACAGGAAGCGAGTTTGGGAAAGCGGGGACTCGTAATAGTCCTCATCCAGAAAACGCAGCAGGCGGCGCAGCTCCGTCTTGTTTGCGGGCAGTTTGATTCGTCCGTCGTCGCCAACCGCAATCACGACGTTGAATGATTGCGCGGACGCCACGATTTGCGCGGTCGTGTAGTTGTCGAGTATTCCGGACTGGCTGATCAGCGAGATCTTTTTTCGAATGAGCGGACCCGCCGCAGCGAGAAAATTTGGCAAATCATCGACGCTTAGCTTTTGGTGGGTGGCAAAGGTGGCCACCTCGTCGTTGGTTGCTTCCCGGTAATACTCCGTGAGGTCGAAAATGCGACGCAGGAAGTGAAAACTTTGAAACCTCAATGAGCCGCCTTCGAGGACCGCCAGCAATCGAGTGTCTAGCGTCAGGCCTTCGTCGCTCATCTTGTGAAACGTGTTCCCCGAAAAAAACATCGCCAGCCCTTTGTTGGCGATCAGGCGTCGGCGCTCGAAGTTCTGAATCAGCACGCAGTCGGCGTCATTTCTGCGCACGGAGACAAACAACGCCTTGACCGATTCCAGCGAGTGAGTCGCCGGGTCGAACATGTCAATGCCAAATGGGTTTGCGGCCGCGTCAGCCAAACCATCGACATCCTCGAATTCCTCAATCACCAACAGCTCGCCTTCGTCTGGAACGTAGCGGCCGTCAAACGGGATGGTTTCGACAATGTCGGTTTCGAACGCTTGCAGTTGCGCGTTGAAGACTTCCTCGATTTGATTTTGAAGGTCCGCCGTCAAAGGAAAGCGTACGATCCGCGCGGCAGGATGCCTCGTCAATGCGAATAGGTTCATGGCCCCTC
Organism: Paraburkholderia sp.; assembly: GCF_049581445.1. Taxonomy (GTDB): domain Bacteria; phylum Pseudomonadota; class Gammaproteobacteria; order Burkholderiales; family Burkholderiaceae; genus Paraburkholderia. The sequence continues at coordinate 18,608 of NZ_JBAURZ010000122.1, forward strand.
TCAGTATTATTTCTTGTGAGCCTCCAATATCCCATATTCGCTGAGTTGGACAACATTTTCGACAGACAATATGTTGCTTATTTTTCGACGCGTGATCATCAGGTAGGTGATCCCCCCTTTGGTGTCCACTTCATAGAAGTGAAACCCCATGACGCCCAAGACCGGATTCACTTGCAGCGTGTGAGTGCCCCACAGCACGAACAACAGCATGCCGCCAGCAAATAGCCAGCCGCCAAAATCCGGCGCCGATTGCCCGCGCAAAACCAGCGGAAGCGCATAGGCGACGAAAAATCCAATGACCTCCTTGTCGGCGCTTCTTGCTTTGAGGATCACGACGGGGAGCGTTTCAAGCGTTGAGCTCGCGCGGGCTATGATCCAGCGCGCCGCCGCGCCGAGCAGCAGGCAGCAGGAAAATGCGAGGGCGGCCCAAACGTATTTCTTGTCTCTGGCGAACAGATACGCCAGCGAAATCGAAAGCGGGGCAATCGCCGTGAGCGCGAGCAGTATTCGGACGAGTCTGCTTAACATGATGGCGAGCGGTTCCGACAGGGGCTGAAAAGCGGATGCCGGGCGACCAGCCTTATTGGTCGCGGGTCTCCCGGCGCATGCGTTGCGCGTGCATTCTTGCCCATCCGCCGCGCCTCGCGGCGATTATGGCACCCTTTCATTCCCGCCTGCCTCAGCGGTGATTGCGCCTCGCCTGCGTTCAAAAACGAAGCGGCAGTTCGATGTCCAACAGGTCGATTGTCTGTTTGAGCTCGGCGAGCGTCTTGTCGTGTTGGTAATTCGTGAAATGCGGGCTGCTGAAATCGACCTTGGCTTGATCGTAGTGACCGACCAACGCCATAAGCATTGCGGGGTGGACGTTTCGGGCGCTCATTCTGGCGATGAACGTGTGCCGGAAGCTGTGGAAAACCTTCCTGTCGTCTGTTATGCCGATCTCGCCAAGATAGTCGCCGAAGCGCCTGGTGACATTCTTTCCATGGCCATTCTTGCCCGGTTTAAGTTCTGGAAACAGTTGCGTCGCGCCGCTGCCTTTCGTCTTGTCGACGTAAGCCAGAAATCCAGATTCGACAACCGTCCGATGCAGGGGGATGCGGCGCAGAGAGTTCGAGTTCTTGGCTTTGACGAGTTCGAAGAACCAAACGTCGCCGTCCTTTTGGATTTGCGACAAAGCGAGGCTCGCCAGTTCTTCAAGCCGCGCGCCAGAATACAACGCGAGAAACGGCAGCCAGCGATATCCCGGCTTGTCCATGCGAACGGTGTAGGTGTCCGGGGAGAAGATGGTTTTAAGGTCGTCCCCAGTGAACGGCTTGTATGAGCGCTTCTGTTGTTCAAGTTTTGACTTTGAAGACACCTTGGCGTTTTCAAAAGGATTCGGCCCAAAGTGCTGTCCGTTGGCGATCGCGTAGGCGAACAAGTCGCGTAGATACGAGAGCTTTGAATTGATCCGGCTCGCGCTTCCCCCCACTTCAATCAGCCGATTCTTGTAGGCAACGGCGTCGTCGAGCGCGTATTGGTCCATGGGCCGCGCGCCCGTCTTGGCGACAAAGTCATCGAACGCGCCTTGCTTGGCGGTGATCGTCCTGGGCGTGTTGTCGAGCGCCTTCTCTTTCGCGTAGAGCTTCACAACGTCGCAAAATGGCTTTCCGCGTTTTTTCGGCGCCGTTGCGGCCTGCTGCGCGGCAATCGCGGCCATGACACTGGGCGCGAGGATTGGAAAATCGAGAGAGGAAGGGGTAGGGATCGCGGCGGTCAAGCGGTCGCCGACAAGGGCCTTGGCGAGCCGAACGTCTTCATCGTTCTTTATGTCTCGAAGCTGAGTCCCGTCCGGAAGCACGAGGTCGAGCTTTTTCAGCGCGTCAGGGTCGACACTGAAATCCGTGGCTTTCGGGCTTCCCATCGTCGCGATTTCCAAGTTGAAAGCGAGCGCGTAGATTTTAGCCTGGGCGAAGTTTTTGGTGCGCAGCGACTTCTTTGCTTCTCGTCCATTGAGGATGAGGCGGAGATAGTAGACGCCAAAGCGATTGCGATACAGGTGCGGCAGTTTGTGCATGAGATATGGCTCACAAACTGGCTCACCGCGCCAAAAACGAAAAAGCCCGCACTCGTTGGAGTGCGGGCCTTCGCGTTGAATCTGGTGGCGAATCAGGGATTCGAACCCCGGACCTGCGGATTATGATTCCGTCGCTCTAACCGGCTGAGCTAATTCGCCTAAAGAAGAAGCGAGATTATGAAGATGGCGGCGATGCCTGTCAACCCCCGCCGCCAAACAATTTCTCCCTCAAGGCCGCCTCCCCTGAGGCGGCTTCAGTGCGTCAATCCTTCGCGTAGATATCCGAATCCTTCGTTTCCTTGACGAACAGCATGCCGATCACGAAGGTGATGAGCGCAACCACGATCGGATACCACAGACCCGAATAGATGTTGCCCTTCGCCGCGACAATCGCAAACGCGGTGGCAGGCAGGAAGCCGCCGAACCAGCCATTGCCAATGTGATAAGGCAGCGACATCGACGTGTAGCGGATCCGCGTCGGGAACATCTCCACCAGCATCGCCGCAATCGGCCCGTACACCATCGTCACGTAAATCATCATGATGGTCAGGATGACCACGCTCATCGGCCAGTTGATCTGCGACGGGTCGGCCTTGGCCGGGTAGCCGGCGGCTTTCAGCGTTGACCCAAGCGTCTCGTCGAACGCGTTGCCCTGTGCCTTGGCGTCTGCTGCCTTGCCGTCAAACGTATTGACCACCGAGTCGCCAACCTTGATCTGCGCAATCGTGCCCGCCGGCGCCGCTACGTTGTCGTAGTTCAAGCCCGCCTTCGACAGCGCGCTCTTGGCGATATCGCAGGAACTGGTGAATTTGGAGGTACCCACCGGGTTGAACTGGAACGAGCACTCGTCCGGGTTGGCAATCACGACAATCGGCGAGCGTTGCGTGGCGGCTTCGAGAGCCGGGTTCGTGAAGTGCGTCAGCGCCTTGAAGAGCGGGAAGTAGGTCAATGCCGCGATCAGCAGGCCGGCCATAATGATCGGCTTGCGGCCAATCCGGTCGGAAAGCGAGCCGAAAAACAGGAAGAAAGGCGTGCCGATCAGCAGAGCGATCGCGATCAGGATATTGGCGGAACTGCCCGACACCTTCAACGTCTGCGTCAGGAAGAACAGCGTATAAAACTGCCCGGTGTACCAGACGACAGCTTGGCCAGCGGTCAACCCGACGAGCGCGATAATCACGACCTTCAGGTTTTTCCACTGCGCGAACGCTTCGGTCAGCGGCGCCTTGGAGGTTTTGCCTTCTGCCTTGATGCGCTCGAACACCGGCGATTCATGCAGTTGCAAGCGGATCCACACTGACACGGCAAGCAGGATGATCGACGCAATGAACGGCACGCGCCATCCCCAGGTGCCGAACGCATCCTCGCCGATCGACGTGCGCACGCCGAGGATCACCAGCAGCGACAGGAACAGGCCCAAGGTTGCCGTCGTCTGGATCCACGCGGTATAGAAGCCGCGCCGGCCAGCCGGGGCGTGTTCCGCCACGTAGGTCGCCGCGCCGCCATACTCGCCACCCAGCGCGAGACCTTGCAGAAGCCGCATTGCGATGAAAATCACCGGCGATGCCATGCCGATCGCCGCATATCCAGGCAAAAAGCCCACGAGAAAAGTCGAAAGACCCATGATCACGATCGTGATCAGGAAGGTGTACTTGCGTCCGACCATGTCACCCAGCCGACCGAACACGATCGCGCCGAACGGGCGCACGGCGAAGCCCGCTGCAAAGCTGAGGAGGGTGAAGATGAACCCGGCCGTGGGATTGACGCCGGAGAAGAAGCTCTTGCTGATGAAGATCGCGAGGGAGCCGGCCAGATAAAAGTCGTACCACTCGAAAACAGTGCCTAGCGACGATGCGAAGATCACGCGCTTCTCTTCGTGCGTCATCGGCACGTGCGAGATTTGCCCGCCTACGGTAGCCATATGTCGTCTCCAATATTGATATGTACACGCGGTCCGCCGGGAAGGCGTTCCCGTGAATTGGATTATTGGAGCGAAAACTTACGGCCTACTGACGTGGCGTCTTGTAAATGGTGGCTTATGGATTATTGCAATATTGCAGGTATATATCGTCAATTCACCGCTATGTTTCGCCAAACCGGTGCCAACGTCAGGATTGTGATGGCCTTGACTGGCGTCCGATCCTGCCCCGTTAGGGTAAGTCCCGTGCCGCTTAGCCTGCCCGCAAGCTGACACGCACAAGGGTGCCGGCCAGCCGCGGCGAGCTTTGATAGATGTTGTCGTCGATGCTCAGGGCGCCGCCATGCATCGTGGCAATCTCACGGACGATTGCCAGCCCAAGGCCGCTGCCGTCGCCTTCGCGTCCAAGAATCCGGTAGAACCGCTCGACCACGCGCTCCCGTTCCGCTACCGGAATACCGAGCCCGGTGTCTTCCACTTCGAGATGCACCTGCTGATTTGCCGGGTCCGACCGCACACGCACGGTAATGCGCCCGCCAACCGGTGTGTACCGAATGGCGTTGTCGATCAGATTCGACAGCATTTCCCGCAACATGACGGGATTTCCGTCTATTTCGACGGCTTCGTCCGGCCCTTCGTAGCCCAGATCCATCTGCTTGGCGAGCGCCGCCTGCACCCAGTCGCGCACCGCGCTTCGAGCCACGTCGGTGATTTCAACGGGTGCGAAAATCTGGCCCGAGAGCCGGTTTTCAGCACGCGCCAGCGCCAGCAGTTGGGTAACGAGTCGCGCCGCGTGCTCGGAACTCGTCGCAATCTGCTCGAGCGAGCGGTGCACTTCCTCGGATACGTCCTGCCGCAACGCCAGCTCGGCCTGGGTGCGCAAACCGGCGAGCGGAGTCTTCATCTGATGAGCGGCATCGGCGATAAAGCGCTTTTGCAGCTCCATGTTCTGTTCAAGGCGCGTTAGCAGGTCGTTAAACGACGTTACCAAGGGTTCGATCTCCGGTGGCGCGCGACGCGCTTCAAGCGGCGAAAGGTCGTCAGGGCGCCGCGCGCGAATATGCGCCTGCAGCGCATGCAGCGGCGCGAGTCCGCGTGACAGGCCGAACCAGACCAGCACGATCGCGAGCGGCAAGATCACGAACTGCGGCAGGATCACGCCTTTGATGATGTCGTTGGCGAGCTGGCTGCGCTTGTCCAGCGTCTCACCCACCTGGACTAGCACGGGCAGCGCGCCGGGCGCCTGGGGAAATTCGACGGTCGTATAGGCGACACGGATATCGTTGCCGCGCAGCACGTCGTCGCGAAACTCAACGAGCCCCAGCGGCGGCCGATCCTCTTCGTGCGGCAGCGGCATGTCGCGGTCACCGCCCACCAGTTCGCCGCGCGTCCCGAGCACCTGGTAGAACACCTTGTCGACGTTGTCCGCGCTGAGGAAATCGCGCGTCGCGTCGGGCAGTGAGAGCTCCGCGACGCCGTTTACCGGATGGATCTGGCGAGCCAGTACGTAGGCGTCGGTTTCGAGGGCGCGGTCAAACGGCCCGTTGGCGATGGATTTGGCCACCAGATACGTGACCGCAATGCTCATCGGCCATAACAGCAGAAGGGGCGCGAGCATCCAGTCGAGAATTTCGCCGAACAGCGAGCGTGGACGGGCCTCAGCAGCCGCTTCGGTTTCGTCGGGCGGGGCGAACGGGTTGGCGTAGCGGGCGTCGCGTGCCTCGTCGAGGTCCGCCGCTTGCGCCGTGGCGCGCTCAGCGCGTGCGGACATGGGCAGCCTCTATTTGATGTGGTGACTCGCGGGCATCGCGGCGGCGGGTGCGGGTGCGGGCGAGGACGAGGGCGAGGGCGAGGGCGTGGTGGTGGGCTCTTGCGGGACTGCGACTGTGTTGCCGGGAACCGCCGCGGCAGCAGACGACGGAGTCGCCGCTTTTTCGAGGCAATAACCAAGACCGCGGACCGTAAGAATCCGCACGCCGCTCGGCTCGATTTTCTTGCGTAGCCGGTGCACATAGACTTCGATCGCGTTATTGCTGACTTCTTCGCCCCATTCGCAGAGGTGATCCACCAGTTGCTCCTTCGACACCAGCCGGCCAATCCGCTGCAGCAATACCTCCAGCAGGCCCAGTTCGCGCGCCGAGAGTTCAATCACCTGCTCGTTGATATAGGCGATCCGCCCGACCTGATCGAACGACAACGAGCCATGCCGCACGACCGTCGGGCCGCCGCCCGCGCCGCGCCGGGTGAGGGCGCGCA
>NZ_JBAURZ010000123.1:0-20788 GCF_049581445.1 Paraburkholderia sp.
ACGGTGACGTGCGCCGCTTGCGCCACCCTGGGAGTTCGGCTCGCCGGCCGGGCCACCCCACGGATGCCAGCGCCACACTACGATGCCTGCCACGACCAGCGCTGCGACGATCAGCCCGACCGTACGCCCCCGATGTTTTTTACCGCCGCCTGCGCTCTGCGTGGTCCCGACCGGTGAAGGGCTGGCCGGAGCGGATGTGCGAGAAGTTTCTGAATGCTTTTGTTGTTCGTCCATCGGTTCGATCAGGTGGCTGGCTTGGAGTTAGGCAGGTGTGCGCGATGTTGCGTTGGGTTGCGCTCGGTCGCATCGAAACGCTGCGGCGCTGGTACGACGCTTTGGCGCCCGACAGCGTACCCGGCGTAGATGTTCAGCGCGAGTCAACGCGCGATAAGGCACGAAAACGCATGGCAACGCGAGACGCGTGTTCAAGCGATTGCTGGTCTGCAAGACTATCGCAAGGCGCGCGAAAGCACGATGCTACGTCCCAGCCTTCGGTGCAGTCCAGTCTGGTATTTTTCGGTTGGTTACGGCCGTTACACGTCGGGCGTGCCGGTGTGAGACATCCTCAGTCGTTCAGCCGCCTGCCCGGCGTGCCGCCGATCTCGAGGACAATCTTCGAGATGCATTCGAGCAACAGGGGAGCAGCGCGCGTCATCAACCAGTCGCGCGGACACTGGTTGGCCGAACCACCACAGTTCACGGCATATCGCTCACCAGACGGACCAATGAAACCGGCGGCGATGGCGTTCAACCCGTCGTACCATTCACCGGTGGCAATCGCGTAGCCGTGAGTGGCGGTTTCCTTCAGCGCGGTCTCAAGCCGGTCGCTAATATGACCCCAGTCGTCGCCTTCGGCGGCCTGCAGTCCAAGCATCAGCGCCTCACGCTCCGGTGGCGCGAGTACTGCGAGATAGGCGCGACCCACGGCCGTGCGGCTCAGATTCATCCGCGATCCGACGTCCAGACGCGAGACCAGCACGGCAGAGCGCGGCTTGATCGCGTCGATCACCACCATGTCGAGCCGGTCGCGCACAGCAAGGTGGACCGACAGCGAGGTGCGTTCGGCGAGTTCGAGCAGGAAAGGGCGTGAGCGCGCGCGGATATCGAAGTTGCGGAGGAACCCGTTGCTGAGTTCGAGCACGGACGAAGTCAGCACAAAACGTTCACTGTCCGGCAGGCGAAACAGAAAACCCGCGCTCACCAGTGTTGCGGTGATGCGCGAGACCGTTGGCTTCGGAATGCCGGTGAGTTCGGTCAACTCGCGATTGCTGAGCGGTGCATCAGCGCCGGCGATGCACCGAAGGACTGTCAGACCGCGCGCGAGCGCCGTGACTTCGTCTCCGGAACTGTCTTTTTCCTTGATAGGGTCGGAACTGCGAGGAGACGTCGATTGCTGGGTCATGTCGATTTTTATGAAACTTCGTTTCAATTTACGGAGTTCGTACTGCCTGACCGAACATTAAGTTGTAGCGCCGAACGCGCACCATTATGGGGCGTGCTGACGCTATTTCGTATGACTATTCGGTACTATGGAACGATTTGCCGACGTCGCCGCACCGAGATAGATTTTGCTTGACTTAGTCAGCGTAACCATAAAAAATGGAACCATATTTCGAAAGAAAGGCTGGCGCGCGATTGTTGTGCCTACAGCCTGAGCCCCGCCCGGCGTGCTTCAAAGCCCGGCCCAGCAAGGTTGTCCGGTACGGTACATGGTGACGGCAACGCTCCGGCGGTACTTTCGAATCCCCTCTCTCAGGTTCTAGCACGGCCCTCGGAATGGCTAGAACTTTTTAAGGCGCCACGGCAACGTGGCGCCTTTTTTTTGTCCTATGGGCGGACAACAGAGTCTGCACGAAGCCGATTTTAGGGTTTCAGAGACATTAAAGTCTGCGTCATGACGACGTTGGCTGGTGCACCACGTAACGGACGATAGTTTATATCTGTACTCGATCGGTGAGGTCGTGGCCGTTGGAAGGGGCGGCGGCTAGCCTAACTCTGGCGCGATTTACTGCCTGTTGCGCGTGCTACACTAAATTTACGGAGATGGCATTCCTCCAGTAACCGCCGTCAACCGGCTAATGATGCCTACGCATTCCTGGGTCAGGAAGTCGTAAGCTCGCCCCCTGCAGCGTCCCGCTCCCCGGATTTGAGAACCTCTTTCAGGTCTGGTTCCAATGCATCCGCCTTTGTCACCCTACCAGTTCGTTCCCTAGCTTACGGATGATCACGCCGCTCCCGCGTGGGCCTGTGCGCTGCCTCGTTCACCCAGCGGCGATGTCCGCCAGAGCACCCTCGAATATCAACGTAGGGAGTCGACATGAAGGGCAGTCAGCTCACCCTCTATGCAGCTAATCAGAGCCATCGGAAGTTGCACAAGACGGTGGTCGATTGGGTGCTCGACGAAGTCGCTAAAGTGGGCATCCACGGAGCTACAGTCACTGAGGTCCGCGAAGGGATCGACGCCCACGGCAGGTATCACGCCGCGCGGTTCTTCGAGCTCGCAGATCAACCGGTCGCCGTGATGGTGGCGGCACCTGATGCACAAGTGGACGCGCTGCTCGAAAGTCTTCGGACGGCCCGTGTTCGGCTTTTCTATACGCGTTGCCGGGTTGAATTCGAACTACTTGGTGAACCTGAGGAATCTTAAGGCGATACGTGATGTCCTTCGTGCCTGTGTTCGGCCAGGCTGCGCCCGGCACGGCGCCTTTTCCGTAACGCGACGCGTGACATGATCGGGTACTGGAAAGTGTGGGCATCTTCGTATCCGCTCGTCTCGCTTGAAGACCGGTTGGCTGATAGCGACTGGTTAGGATTCGCCACGATCACGAAGGAACTGGGTGTCCGGGTGCAGAAGGCGCTTACGATGCGTTGCGCAATTTACCTGCCGGTTCAATCGTGCACTAGAATGAAACATGGTCGCGAACCGGGGCGCGACATCCGTTGCGTATAGCTATACAGCCTCGTGACCTGCCTCTGGCAACAAGGGCTGGCCGGCAAGGGAGGTTCGCATGAACGGCTTTCTACTGACGTTCTATACCGAGCAGAACAAGCGGCACGGCCACAAAACAATCTGTGAGTGGCTGCTGCATGAGGTGAAGGAACTGGGCATCCACGGCGCCACCGTAATCAGCGGCAGCGAGGGCATCGGTCACGCGGGCGCGCATCACGCCGCGCATATGCTCAAACTAACTGATCAGCCGGTTCAGATTATCATCGCTGCGACTGACGAAGAGGCACAGCGTTTGCTCGATGTCGTCAAGGCCGCGCATGTCCACGTTTTTTACACGCGCTCGCCTATTGAGTACGGACTGCTCGGCGAAGACGATCCGCAGCACCACCCCAAAAAACATTCCCTGTTCCACCGGAATCCGCAGGGAGCTTAAGGGGCGGCTGTGCAGATCGTGATGTGTCTCCTATACTCGAAATCGTACCTTGTGGAGATGGCATTCCTCCCTAACCGCCGTTAAGGGCGCCCTTAAGCGCCACGCGGCTGATGATGCCTATCAGGTCCCGGATGCGCCGGACCGGTAGGTTTCCTTTTGCCGGCTTCCGAATTGTTGCCATCCCGGGCGTGTGAACGCCGAGAAGAAGCGAAGAAGAAATGGGATGCGCCATCAGCTGCGAACTTATACGTGAAAGTCGCGGGAGTGTCGCGAGTCGGCCAGGCGATGCAGCGGAGGGCACGTGAGCCTCCGCGAAATTCTCCTGCAGATCGCGCAGGTCGTGACCGTCATTGCGCTCTCTCCGTTGTTGCAGGGCTTCGTTCTGCAATGGGAGGAGCGGATCCAGCGTTCGCGAGGCCCGGGCGTTCTTCAGCCGTACCGCGACCTGTGGAAGCTCTTTCACAAGCAGCTCGTGGTTCCCAACACTGCTTCGTGGATCTATTGGGTCGCTCCGCCCCTCGCATTCACCTGCATGCTGACGGTTCCGATTCTTATCCCCGTACTCACGGATTTCCCGCTGCCGTTGTCCGACATGGGGGATATCCTGGGTGGCGGTCTTATCCTCACCCTCGGTTCATTCGCCGTCACGCTAGCGGGCCTCGATTCGGGCAGCGCCTACGGCGGTATTGGATCATCCCGGTCGGTCATGCTTGGCATCCTGGCTGAACCCACGCTCATTCTCGTCTTTGTCGGCATCACGCTGCTCGCCAAGGCGATGTTGCCCTTCGTGGTCAACCATCTGCTGGTGCAAAACCCTTCGGTGTACTGGAGTCCGGCGCACCTTTTCCTCGTCTTCGCATTCTTCGTCCTGCTGCTGGTCGAAACGGACAGGCTGCCGATTCACTCCAGCACCCACATCGAGATATACATGATCGAAGAAGCCCGCATCCTTGAGTATTCGGGGCCCTTGCTCGGACTTCTCAAGTGGGCTTCGATGATGAAACAGTTCATTCTCTACACGATCTTTTGCAATGTGCTCACCCTGCCTTGGGGACTATCCCAGCATGGCACCGCGCTGGGAGCAGTGGGCGCGGCGGCGGGTCTCCTGCTAAGGATGCTGGTGGTCGCCGTCGTCGTTGTCATCGTCGAGACTGCGCAGTCGAGGCTGCGTTTCTTCCGGTACCAGGAACCGCTTGCTGCATCGTTCATGCTGGCGGTGCTGGCCATTGCCGCGAACCAGTTGAGGTGAACCATGCTGCTGGCCCATCTGACTCCGCTTGCATCGTCGCTCTTCAGCCTGCTCGCCATTGGTAGCTTGCTGCTTGCGTTTGTGATGCTCGGCTCGCGCTGGCTGAAAGATTACCTGCTCGCATTCACGGCTGAATCGTGGCTGATTGCCTTGCTGTCGGGCACCGTCGGCTATTACGGCAACTACCACGAGTTGTACTTCATTGCAGTGCTTACCGCGGTGTTTCGCGGCATGCTGCTGCCTTATCTGATCTGGCGGATCATCGTGCGCCTTGAGGTCGAACGCGAATTGCACGTTGTTCTGCAGCCCAGTTCGAGCCTCGTGCTCGGCGCGCTTCTCGTGCTGTTCGCGTTCGTGATTTCGAACCATCTCGGCAACATCCTGGGTTTCGGAGGCACAGTGGTCGTTCTCGCGCTCACCGTCATGTTGTCGATGAAGCTGATCGGCTTTTTGATGCTTGCCGTCAGGCACGAAGCGATCAGTCAGGTCCTCGGTTTACTGATCCTCGAAAATGGCATTTTCCTTGGTTCCCAGATTCTCGTTCCGGGCATGCCGATGCTGATCGAACTGGTTCTGCTGTTCGACCTGCTGGTTATCGTCGTGAGCTTCGGCGTGCTGGTGCGGTACCTGGTCGCCCAGGTCGGTAGTACAAGCAGCCGCGAAATGCGGCGTCTGGTGGGGTGACTATGTCCGCTGGCCTGATCATCGCCATCGTTGCCGCGCCGATTGCCGCAGCAATCATCAGTGCGCTGGTTCGCGTACGCCACGTGGGTGAATACGTGAACCTTGCGGCCGCGGCGGTCTGTCTGTGCGCGTCATTGGTGCTGGTCATCACACGAGACGGCACACGCGAATTCCTCGACGGATATGTGCTGGTCGACGCGCTCGGTGCATGGACACTCGTGTGTACAGCGATTGTCTACTTCCTGGCGTCGATCTATGCGATTGGGTATATGAGGCTGCTTGCGGAGGAGCGTGAGCGGTTGCCGCAGTTCTATGCGCTGTTCGCTGGATTCGCCGCGACGATGGTCTGTGGCCCGTTAATGAACAATATCGGCGTGTACTGGATCGCGATCGAACTCACGACGCTGGTCAGTACCTTCCTCGTCGGATTCGAAAAAGGTGAAGAAGCGATCGAGGCCGCGTGGAAGTACATCATTGTCGTTTCGGCGGGTATCAGCCTCGCGCTGCTCGGCACGGTGCTGTTTTACTGGGCCGGCAGTCTCGTCATCGGACCGACTTACGACATGACATGGGACACGCTGCGGCGCGCTGCACCGCGGATGAATCCCGCGCTTACCCAGATGGCGTTTCTTCTCGTGCTGGTTGGATACGGCACAAAAGCTGGGCTTGCGCCCATGCATACATGGCTCCCCGATGCACACAGCGAAGGTCCAGCGCCGGTGTCGGCCATGCTCTCGGGGGCGCTTCTCAATACGGCGATGCTTGGCGTCGCACGCTTTCTAACCATCACGGACGCTGCCAGCGCGTCCTTGTTACCGCGCACCGTTCTGGTGGGGTTCGGCGCGTTTTCCCTGTTTGTTGCGGCGCTTTTTATCGTGCGTCAGCGCGGTATCAAGCGGCTGATGGCGTATTCGAGCGTCGAGCACATGGGCGTGCTGGCGATGGGATTCGGCTTTGGTGGACCACTGGCAATCGCAGCGGTGCTGTATCACATGCTCAATCATTCGCTTAACAAATCGCTGATGTTCTTTGGCGCGGGCAACGTGATGCGTCTGTTCGGAACCAAGGACATCGATGAAATCAGGGGGGTATGGGCGCGCTTTCCCGTGACGGGCGCGCTGTGGCTGGCTGGTGCCGTTGCGATCACTGGGGCGCCACCGTTCGGGCTTTTTCTGAGCGAATTCACGTTGATGCGCGCGGGTCTTGCCACACCGAACGCATGGGCTGTGATCGTGCTGCTGGTGCTGCTGATCGTTATCTTTATCGGTTTTCTCAACCATTTCCGGCTCATGTACTTTGTGGCGCCCGGTGCGTGCCCGCAGACGGCTACACCCCAGGTGGCGCAAGCAGATGCCCGGGAAAATGGTCCGTCACTGCCGGCAAACCTCGTCGCAAACATGCAGCCGAGCCTGTGGATGACGTTGCCGATGTGGCTGGCATTGCTGCCGGTTCTCATCCTCGGACTCTGGTGGCCGCACGCCCTCTGGCACTTCTTCGAAACGGTGGCCTTCGACCTCGGCGGGAGCACTCGATGAATAACTGTAGCCTGCTTCATCTTCAGGTGCAGCAACTGGAAAAGACGATCGATGAACTGCTGGCCGGGGGTGGGCGCATGCAGATGGCCTACGCGTGGTTTCCAGAGCCAGACGCTTCGCCCGAACTTCGCTACATCGCAACCGTGCCAGGCCAGCGCAGATTCAAGAGCTGGCAGGTCAACCCAGGCAATGCTGCGGTGCCCAGTCTTGCCGGCAGGTCACCATTGCTCGGCTGGTACGAGCGGGAAGTGATGGAAATGAGTGGGCTGGAGTTTTCCGGCCATCCGCAGCCGGAAAGACTTGTCACTGCCAATATGCCACTGCTGGAGCAGCCTCCTCTCAGACCCTGGAGCGGCGCAGCCCGGCCTCAGCATCGCACGCTCGAGACCCCTTCATTGCCGGAGGTCTCGGGCAAACACGTGCAGCGACTGCCGTTCGGTCCGATCCGCGCCGACGTGCTGGAGTCAGCCCAGTTTGTTTTCTATTACATCGGTGAAGGCATTCTGCATTACCAGCCGAATCTCTTTCTCAAGCATCGCGGAATGGAGAAGCAGTTCGAGTCACAGGACGTCATGGGCGGCGTCATTACAGCTGAACGGGTATCCGGTGTCGGCAGCGTTGCACACGCGCTTGCCTTCGCGCAGGCCGTGGAAGACGCAGCAGGATGCGAAGTACCTTCACGCGCCAGGTGGATCCGCGTCGTCGCCGCCGAACTCGAACGTGTCTACAACCATCTGCACTATCTCGGACACCTCTGCCACACGACAACCCTGAAGGTTGGCGAGGCGGAAGGCAAGTTGCTCGAGGAGCGTGCCAAGCAGATGAACGCGCGTGCTTGCGGCAGCCGGTTTCTGCGCAGCGTCATCTGTCCCGGCGGCGTGCGCCGCAAACTCGACATGCTTGCGATCGCCGAAGGGCTTGATGCATTACACGGCGAACTCGATCGCTACATCTCGCTGATTGAGCGAACGACGAGCCATATCGACCGGTTGATCTCGACGGCGCCACTTAGTCAGCAGCTTGCTTTCGATCAGGGCGCATCGGGACCGATCGAACGGGCTTCCGGCATTGATCGCGATCTTCGGCGTGATCATCCGTACGCCGCTTACGATGAATTGACGCCCATTGTGGCGACCCATGCTGATGGGGATGCCTGCGCGCGAATGAAAGTCCGCATCGCCGAGTTGCGTGCAAGCGTTGATCTGCTCGGCAGGGCGGTACAGCATGGCGTGGACAGCGGGACGCTTTGCGCAACCTGCGTGCCGGAGCCCCATGCGCAGGGGATCGGATGGTCCGAATCGCCGCGCGGGACCGTACTCTACGCGGTTCACTTCAACGGGGCGGGACGCATTGCGCGGGTCAAGATCAAGTCGTCATCGTTTTCAAACTGGAACGCGTTCCAGTTCACCGCGAACGACAGCAACATGATGGACTACGCAATTAACGAGGCAAGCTTTGGCTTGACCATCGCGGGTTGTGCACGATAGGCGAGGTCACCTATGTCGCTATGGACGTGGTTCGGTTTGCACTCAGGTAACGCCAGCACCGAATGGCCGCTCAAGGGAGAGGAGCATGGCCAGGAGGGCCTGATCGGCATGCCGCGCTACGATCCGGCGAACTGCCAGCCGGGGTGCGATGCATGCGTGCAAGGTTGCGTGACCCATGCGATCTCTTTCGTCAAACATCCGGTCGCAACGAACAGCGGCGGTAGCAACGATACGAACAAAGATGCCGGAGGCGAACCGGTCAGCCGTGCGGAAATCCATCGTCCGCCGGACGTGGACTGGGGGCGATGCATCGTATGCCAACGTTGTACAGAGGTGTGCCCGAGCGGCGCGTTTGTGCCATCGGACGACTGGGCGGTGGGCGTCTCACGCCGTGAGGATCTGCATTGGGTCGACTCGCGCAACATAACCTCTTTCCCGCAGGCGGAGGTCGAGGGGCGACGGCCATTTCGCCGCAGCCTTCACGTCCGGCACGTGGATGCGGGTTCCTGCAACGGCTGCGAATCCGAACTGCAGGCGCTCAACAATCCGTTCTACAACCTGCATCGGCTTGGCGTTTTCTTCACGGCGTCGCCTCGCTTTGCGGACGTGCTGCTGGTCACGGGAGCCGTGACGCATGCGATGAAGGGACCGTTGCTCGAAGCCTGGCAGGCCATGCCGGAACCCAAGTGGGTCATCGCGACGGGCACATGTGCGGTGTCGGGAGGCGTCTCGGGCGGCAACTACGCTTGCGGCAATGGGCTGACTGGCGTTCTGCCCGTAGACATTTACCTGCCAGGTTGTCCGCCTAATCCTGCCGCAATCATCCACGCGCTGTTGATGTTGCTCAATCGTGCAGAACAGCGCATGAAGGGGGGGCACCTTGAGCGCTGACCTTATTGCTGCCGCTGCTGTCTTGTGGGGCATCTCGGCGCTCGTCTCGCTGTTTATCCGGGTACCCGTTCTTGCGCGCGCGCTTCTCGCGCTTGGTTGTCTCGCGGCTATCGTCGCATGCATGGTGGCGCTACCGGAGGCGTTGGGCGGCTTGAGCCTGACAATCTCGCTTGGGTCAGAGGCTGTTACTTTTGCACTCTCGCCTGCGGCGCTCTGGCTGTTTGGATTCGGGCTGGTTCCGGCCGTATTCGCGTGCTGGTTCGGTTCGCCGCTCGGGCTGCGCCCCGGAATCTGGAACGCGGGAGCGGCCTTCAGCGTGCTCGGCGCCCTCGGTGTATTTGGTCTTCAGGACGGAACGTCGATGCTGGTTGCCTGGGAGGTAATGAGTCTCGGCGGGGCGCTCATGCTCGCTGGCGAGCATGCCGGCGAGGCGGACGGCAAGCCGGTACTTTTCATGCTTGCACTGCTGGAAGTGGGCGCAATTGCGTTGTTGTTCGCCATCCTCGTGCTTGGCCATGCGGCTGGCACGCCCAGTTTCGCCCGTTTCGAGTCGAATTCGTCAGGCGTTTCAGGGCCGCTTGCGTGGACTGCAGGCATAGCGTTGCTGATCGGCTTCGGTGCGAAGCTTGGCCTGATGCCGTTCTATGAATGGTTCCCCCGCGCATACGGTGCGGGCAGTGGGGCAACGGGGGCGATATTCTCGGGTGTTGTCCTGAACGCAGCATATTTTGCGCTAAGCCGTGGATGGAATAGCTGGCTTGGCATGGCGACCGACAGTTCGGTCGCCGCAGGTCTGGGCGTGGTAGCAATCGCAACTGGCGTGTGCAGCGCGATTCTCGCGATCCTCTTTGCTTTCCAGCAGGACGACTGGCGCACGTTGCTTAGCTATTCGTCCGCAGAAAACGCATCGGTTGCTGTGGCGATGCTTGGCGTAACGGCCCTCTTCAGAAGCGATCAGCTCAACGCACTCGCGGGTCTGGCATGGACGGTCGCCTTACTGCATCTGGCTGGACATTCGCTGTCAAAGGGCGCGCTGTTTCTGGCGGCCGACGGAATTCACGCGTCATCGGGGACTTACGATATGGTCCAGCGAGGATGGATCAAGCGGGCCGGCTTTCTCTTTGGGATGGGGGCGGCGTTTGCCGGTATGAGTCTCGCATCCATTCCACCGCAAGCCGGGTTCGTCAGCGAGTGGTATGTCTTTCAGACGGTATTCCAGGGCTTCCACCTTTCCGCGTTCACGGGCCGACTAGTGCTCGTTCTCGCCGGTGCAGGGCTTGCTCTGGCGGCTGCAGTTTCACTTGCGACATTCGTCAAACTGGTCGGGTTGGGTCTGCTAGGCATCAACGATGTCGATTATGTGCGGCCGATCCCGCGGCGCTGGACCATGGCGGTGGGCGTTCTCGGCTTATGCATCCTTGCCGTGGCCGTAGGGGCGCCGCTTTGGCTCAACGCACTTGCCACGGGTTCCCAGGCCATCTTCGGTGCGAACAGTCCGCACGCAATGGTTGCGGGCTGGTTGCTGGTGCCGCTAACCGACAAGTTCGCCTTCATTTCGCCATCGAAGCTGATCATCGTGATGCCTTTGCTGGCGGTTCTGCCGCTGACGCTGCTATGGCTAGCCACGCGGCGCTTTCCAGTGCGACGCGCTGCGGTCTGGTACGGCGGGATGGCTGGGGGGCACGACGCATCGACCACACCACTTACGTTCTCGAACGCGATGCGTACCTTCTACAGTTTCATTTATCAGCCAACGATGAGTACAGAGCGTGAACACGAAGTGAGAGAGTATTTCATCAAGCGACTGGTGTTTTCGCATGAGGTAACTGATATCTTCGACCGGTATCTCTTCCTGCCGGCCATACGCATGGTTGAATGGTGCGCGGAGCGGCTACGTGCGTTGCAGTCGGGCAACCTTAACTTTTATCTCGCCTTGATCGGAGGGCTACTGATCGCGATTCTTGCGTTGACGCTTTTCTAGATGGAGCTCAATTCAGACTTGATCGGTAGGACCCCTCTGGATGAATTGCAACGGAGGCGGTCAGGTCTGATTTTTGCGCTATTTCTTGCGATTGCGAACTGCTCAAGCGCGGATCCATGGTGTACTGGGCTGATACTTGGGGTTTCAAGCGCGACGGTTGTCGAGTCGCCGAAGCAAAGCTAGAATGTTTTTGTGGAGATGGCATTCTCCCTTGACCGCCCATTAGGGCTAATGATGCCTACAGGCCTGGAAGCAGGCGCTGTGGGCGCATCTGCAAGCTCCCGCTCGCACAGCGTTGCGTTCATCTGCAACGATGCTGCTCTCCAGTATTCTCAATAGCATTAACAGCCTCGAAGTCCCCGGGAATGGCCAACTGAGCCGCGACCGGCGGGGCTTGACGACTTCCAGCGCCTGACGGGCTGGGGCGGGTATGAGCATGTCAACCTGTAGCGCGACTGGCGCGGCTAAGTACAGTTCGAATACGTTCGACTTACGCGCGCGGGCCAAGCTTTTCTGGCGGGCCCGCGGCTTGACAGCAGGGCGGGCGCTTGTCGTCGCTGGAGATATCCTCGAAGATCGCTTCGGCTCATGGCAATCGAAGCGGCCGAACGAATGGGGAGAGCAAAAATGACATTCGAGAGCATTCTTTTCGAAGACGCTCGCCTGGCCGACGAGGTCGACAGCGCGAGCGAACCGGAGTTCTTTGGAGACCTGAATCTCGATCAGATGGTCGATTCGATCATTCGCGGTCGCGATGAATACAACCTCAAGCCCTTCTTTTACGTGGCTCTCACGGACGTTGATTCGATTGGCTACCGGCACGAGATCATGCGCGACCTCGAGCGCAGTGAGGTTGCCGCCGCTATCTACGCCTTCTCCGCGCAGATGCGCGCAATGCGTGCAGAGCTCGCAATGGCGATGAAGCTGCACTATCGCTGGCAGAAGCAACGTTATTTTCTCGATGGCGTACAGACGTATTGCACCGCGATCGTGGCCTTCGCTCGGGATCTGGAGGGGGCGGCGCCGCGCTCTCACGGTCTCGCCGCGTTTCTTGACTACCTCAAGGCCTATGAGCAGGGACGCGAATTTGTGGCATTGAAGGAAGGAGAGTCCCGCATGAGGGGCGCTCTTGACCTGGTGCGATATAGCATCCTCATAAAAGGCAATAGCGTTACGGTGCGCAGATATGCCGACGAGATCGACTACAGCGAAGATGTGCAGAAGACCTTCGAAAAGTTCAAACAGGGAAAGGTAAAGAGCCACAGCACAGACATGCGTGAGTCTCCCGATATGAATCATGTAGAGGCGAACGTACTTGACTTCGTTGCTCGCCTTCATCCGGAGGTCTTTATGCCTCTCGATGAATATTGCCGGAGTCACGGCGATTTCATCGATCGTATGGTTGAACGGTTCGACCGGGAAATCCAGTTCTATGCCGCTTATCTTGAGCACATGGCGCGAATCAAAGAGACCGGTTTGTCGTTCTGCTATCCCGCGGTATCGGGTGAGTCGAAGGATATCTGTAGTGTTGCCGGATTTGACCTCGCGCTTGCGGAGAAGCTGCGGCGCGAAAACGGGCATATCGTCTGCAACGATTTTTACCTGAAGGGCGATGAACGGATCATTGTGGTGACCGGCCCGAACCAGGGCGGCAAGACGACCTTTTCACGGACCTTCGGGCAGCTTCATTACCTTGCTGCTATCGGTTGGCCGGTCCCCGGTCGCGAAGCCCGGCTCTACCTCTTCGACCAGATCTTCACGCATTTCGAACGGCAGGAAGACATGAAAAACCTGCGTGGCAAACTGCACGATGATCTGTTCCGGATTCATCGTATCCTGGGGCGTGCCAGTACGAGAAGCATCATCATTATGAATGAGATATTCAGTTCGACCTCCCTTAAGGACGCACTGTATCTGAGCCAGAAGGTAATGCGCCGGGTGATGGATCTGGACGCACTATGCGTCTATGTGACTTTCATTGAGGAGCTATCCAGCCTGAGTGTCCAGACGGTTAGCATGCTCAGCGAAGTCGTGCCCGATGCTGTAATAACGCGAACATTCAAGGTTGTTCGGCGACCCGCCGATGGACGCTCTTATGCGCTGTCTCTTGCGGGCCAATATCGCCTGAAGTATGAACAGCTGAGGGAGCGGATCGGATCATGAAAGCCCATCTGATGTTCAGAGATCGTGCCTTCTCGCTGGGCGGAGATCTTCCGTGGGGTTCCGATACGCTTATTGAAGATCTCGAACTCAACACGCTCTTCTCGGCAATGTGTGCAGGCGACGCCTTCTTGCTCGAAGTTGCCCGAAAGGCCGTGATGGCGAGTCTGCGCGATCCTGATGAGATTATCTACAGGCAGGATGTGTTGCGCGATTGCGTTGCCAATGCGACGACGGTCCGTGCGCTCTACGGCATCGCAGTGGAGGCGATCGAGATCGAAAAGAAAAGTTACTTCGGATTTTTCAACCGCTATCCGGCTGCCATTCTGAGTAGTGCGCGCGAACTGATGCAGGCGTTCATTGCTGTACTGCTTAAATTCAGGGAGGTCGCCGACAATTGCGCCAGCAATTTCAGATCGGAAGGATTCACGACATTCTTTTCGATGATGCAGCATGAGTTGGCGGATGACTACTTCGAAACGCTCAAAGAGCATTTGAAGGATCTGCAGTTTCGCAACGGAGCGTTGATTAGTGCCGGACTTGGCAAAGGCAACAAGGGCATGTCCTACGTTCTCCGGAAGCTCAACGAGCGCGACCGGAACTTGCTGAAAAGAATCTTGCTGCGTGGGCCGCAGTCGCTGACTTTTCAGATTGCGGAGCGTGACGAGGCCGGCGCGAGAGCGTTGTCAGAGTTGCACGCGCGCGGTATTAATCTCGTCGCAGACGCGGTCGCCCAGTCGGCCGATCACGTATTGAGCTTTTTCCGCATGCTGCGTACCGAACTGGGCTTTTACATTGGATGTCTTAATCTTGGTAACGCGCTAGACGCGAAAGGCCAGCGCGTGTGCTATCCCCAACCCGCTCCGGTCACCGAACGCCGTCATACCTTCTCGGGTTTGTACGATATCTGTCTCTCGCTGCGTCTCCGGTCGGCTATCGTTCCCAATGACATTGATGCCGCGGGCGCTGAACTGGTGATTGTTACCGGAGCGAACGAGGGGGGTAAATCCACCTTCCTGCGTAGCATCGGGCTGGCCCAGGTAATGATGCAGGCGGGGATGCAGGTTGGAGCCGAGACGTTTCAGGCGAACGTATGCGAAAGCCAGTTCACGCACGATAAGCGCGAGGAGGACGCCTCAATGACGAGCGGGAAGTTCGATGAGGAACTCGTGCGGATGAACGAGATCGCAGATCACGTCCGCCCGAACTCAATTGTTCTGTTCAACGAGTCGTTTGCCTCGACTAATGAACGGGAAGGGTCGGAAGTCGCACGGCAGATCGTCCTGGCGTTGCTGGAAAACCATGTGAAGGTTTTCTTCGTTACGCACATGTACGAATTTTCGCACGGCCTTTGTGAAACCATGAAAACCGGGGCAGTCTTTCTTCGCGCGGAACGGCGCGAAGGAGGGGAGCGGACATTCAGGCTTTCACCAGGCGAGCCGCTTGAAACCAGTTACGGCGAGGATCTATACCAGCAGATCTTCACTGAGGATATGCGCGCGGCAGAAGGGGAAAAGACAGTGACGGAAGCATGATATTTGCATAACTGCCAGATACCAAAACCAGGTCATGCCCACTATGTGGGCAGGCTCAGTCTAGCGTGCCACGAGAGACACCGTGGCAATCCCCAGTACCGTCATGATTAGCGACGCCCCCACGTGGATGGCGATCTCGCCCGCCGCCCAGCCAAGGCGTCCTTCCTGCAAACGCTGCACGACTTCGGCGGAAAAGGTAGAGAAGGTCGACAGGCCGCCCATCATTCCGGTAATGACGAACAGCCGCCATTCGGGCGCCACGCCCGGCAGGCGCGCGAAGAAGGCGACCGCTACGCCGATCACGTAGCCGGCGATCACATTGGCGGCGAGGGTGCCTAGCGGCAGGGCGGGAAACAGCCCGTTCAGGCGAATCCCGAGGAACCAGCGGAACAATGAACCCAATGCTCCACCGATGCCAACGGCGAAAATAGACAGATACATGAAAGGTGCCTGGCAAGGTCGCAAGTTCGACAGACCGGATCAGGCGAGGGACGCGATGCCGCGTTCACGACCATCCGGGCGATGCAGGCATCATCAGCCACTTGGGCGGTTAAGGAGAATGCCATCTCCTGGGCGAAATTTTATCACCGGCGCGCGCATTGGGGACAGGTGGGTGAGGCCAGGTGAGCCGTGTTTGCCCAGTGACGCTCGACGCCGTCTTGCCTTTGTCATCCGGGTCAAACACCCACATAATGTACTGTCCCCCAGCGCGGCTTGCGGGGCTCCTGAACTCCTTGGCGCACGCATGAGACTGACGACCAAAGGGCTGTTGCTGATCGCGATTCCCGCGGTGTTCGAACTGGCGCTCCTGTCGGCGCTGGTCAAGGCGCAAGTCGACACCGAGCAGGCGGAGCGCTGGGCGGCGCACAGCGAGGACGTGCTGCGCCAGAGCACGGCCATCCTCGAACCGGTCCTGCTCGACTCGGTGCGCTTGCGCGGCGCGGTCCTGAGCGACCACACCGCGGGCGCGACACCGGTGACGCTATGGGTAGACATCGACCGGCGTATCGATCTGCTGGCTGAACTTGTAGCCGATGACCCGGGTCAAGTCGAACGCACGGCCCAGATCCGCGAAGCGGTGCAGGCGTACCGCCAATGGTCGGACCGCGTGCAGGACCTGCTGCGTTCCGGACGGCGGCGGGACATCGTCGCGCGGTTCAATGAACTGGCGGGCACTGATGTACTCGACCATTTTCGTACCGAGGTGGCCGAGTTTCAGACGGAGGAGCGCAGCCTCGACGCACAGCGTTCGACCGAAGCCGACGCCGCGCGCGAACACGAACAGGTCCTGGTGGTGGCCGCTCTGCTCGGCTCGCTGGTGTTCGTGGCGCTGGCCGTTTGGCTCTTCGCGCGCGGCGTGCGCGGGCGTCTCGCACTCCTGTCGGACAACGCCGGGCGCCTTGCCAGCAATGAGCCGCTCGCGCCCATTCAAGCCGGTTCCGACGAAATTGCGCGGCTCGATTTGACCTTGCATGAAACCAGTCGCCGGTTGCTGGAGGCCGAGCGCATTCAGGCGCGCTTCCAGGCGGACCTGGCGCGCCGCGCTGATGAACTTGCGCGCATCAACGAGACCTTGCGGCAGCAGACCCAGGAAAACGAGATGTTCATCTACAGCGTGTCGCACGATTTGCGCGCGCCGCTCGTCAACCTGCAGGGTTTCTCAAAAGAGCTGATCCACGCGTGCGACGACCTGCGGGCGGCGGTGCGGGACTCGTCGCTGGCGCCCGCGGGGCGTCAGCACATCGAACGGCTGGTGGACGACGATATTGGCGAGGCGCTGCATTGCCTGCAAACGGCCGTGTTGCGGGCGTCGCATATCATCGACGCGTTGTTGCGGCTCTCGCGGGTGGGCCGTGTCGAATACCGACGTCAACAGGTCCAGGTGCGCGATATCGTGCAGCGGGTCGTTGATGCGATGCAGGCATCGATCCGCGCACGCCATGCGCGCGTCGTCGTGCACGATTTGCCCTTGGTGTGGGGAGATCCGACTGCGCTCGAGCAGGTCTTCGCGAATCTGGTTGGCAATGCGATCAACTACCTGGATCCGCTACGGGAGGGACGTGTCGAAATTGGCACGACACCTGCCCCGCCCGGGGTGCAGTCACTGCGCATTTTCTATGTGAAGGACAACGGGCTAGGCATTCCGGCCGTAGCGTTGCCGCGCCTTTTCAGCGCGTTTCAGCGCTTGCACGGCAACGTCGCAACCGGTGAGGGGATCGGACTGGCACTGGTACGCCGGGTCGTGGAGCGGCACGGTGGCCGTGTGTGGGTGGAGTCGGCGGAGGGCGCCGGTACGACGTTTTATCTTTCGTTGCCGGAAGCGGATACGCGCGCGTCCGGTGATGAACCGGCCCGGCTCATCGCCGGGGTGCCGGGGCTCAGTGGACGGTGAACAGACCCCGCGGTTTCAGCAGCTTGCTGGCGCGGATGGACCAGTAGCAACCGAATGCAATCAACACGACAACGCCGACGAGCAGGGTGTGCGGCGCGGGCCGCATGCCCGGCAGGGCGTCGAGCGCATAGAGCCCACGTACCAGAAGCAGCGAGGCAGCCCACAGCGCCAGCGCCGCCTGCACGAGCAGGCGGGTGCCACGAAAGCGGCGTGCGCGATTTTCCAGCGACCAGCTAGCCGGCGCGCGGCCGCAAAAGAATGCGATCGCGAAAAGAACGATTGCAAGGATGATGATCCAGTCTGTCAGTTCCATCGAAAAGCGCTCCCAAGTCAACCTTCGACTATAGGAACCCCTTTCACTACGAACCATCAGACCAGTCTCAAACGGATTACCAATTAGCGGATTGTGGAGCAGGCGAAGCGCAACCGCGCCGGACTGCATCAGCAACGGCCTGGTGCGCGTCGCAATGTCAGAGTTCGATGCGCGTGCCCAGCACCACGAGGAACTGCCGTAGCCATTCCGGGTGGGCCGGCCACGCGGGCGCGGTGACGAAGTTGGCGTCGGTGATGGCGGCGTCGACCGGGATGTCGGCATATTCGCCGCCCGCGAGCTTCACTTCGGGCGCGCAAGCGGGATAAGCAGAGATACGCTTTCCGCGGATCACGTCGGCGGCGGCTAGCAACTGGGCCGCATGGCAAATCGCGGCGATCGGTTTGCCCTGTTCCGCGAACTGACGGACGATATCAATCACCTTGGGATTGAGCCGCAGATATTCCGGCGCACGGCCGCCAGCGATCGCTAGCGCGTCGTAGTGAGCGGGGATGGCGTCGTCGAAGGAGGCGTTCAGCGTGAAATGGTGGCCTGGCTTCTCGGTGTAGGTCTGGTCGCCTTCGAAGTCGTGGATGGCCGTCTTGATGCGCTCACCCGCGGACTTGCCGGGACACACCGCATCGACCACATGGCCGACGGCCTGCAGTGCCTGGAACGGCACCATTGTTTCGTAATCCTCGGCGAAATCGCCGGTCAGAAAGAGAATCTTCTTTGCTGCCATTGCATGCCTCCAGTCGAACGGTGGAACACAGGGAACCCTCGGTGAGTCTACTCCAAGGTGTTTGACAGTAGCGCGACGCAGGCGCCAGTGAGCGAACGCCATTGGTGCGGCGCAGGCAATGCGTCAGGGCGTATCATTGAAGCGTTTTCGTATGCAGAAGCCGTTTGGTGCGGCGCACATCACACAATGAACTCAATTACCCGTTACCCAGTGGTCCGCCGCACAGCCTTCGTCATGGTCCTGCTTGGGGCGCTCGCGGCGTGCCAGAAGAACGATGCCTCGGCCGGGCAGGTTGCCGGAAAGATGGATAACGCCGCGCAGCAGGCCGGGCAGTCGCTCGATCAGGCGGCGAGCTACGTCGGCCAGCAGGTCGATACGGCGAAACAGAATATCGAATCCGCAGCCTCGGCGCCAACCATTACCATTGATCCGTCCACGCTCGCTTCGTCCGCGCAGGCCAATCTGCAGGGCGCAGCCAGTGCGACGGACGCGGGGCTGGCCAAGGCGGCCTCCATGACTGGTGCAGGTCTGGAAAGCGCGGGTCGCAAGCTGCAGCAGTGGTCGAATGACACTACGGCGGCATCGTCCGCCGCCGCCTCGGGCGATACCGACAGCAGCGACGCGCAAAAGCAGATGGACAAGTGACGCACGTGCTCCGTCAGGTGACGCACGATGCTTACCGCTTACGTCACTCGATCGCTATGGTCGGTTTGACAGCGCACCGAAATGTTACTACTATGGTTACACATTCTCGCAGGGCAGGTGTGTTGTGAATACGAGTAGCCGGTTTGCTTTTGCGGTCCACGTGCTCGCACTGCTGTCATTGCAAGCGGGCGTGCCGCTTTCTTCGGAGATGATTGCGGGCAGCGTCAATACGAACCCGGCGCTGATTCGGCGTCTGCTGATAATGCTCGCTGAGGCAGGTCTCACCAGTTCACAACTCGGCGCGGGTGGTGGAGCGTTGCTTGCACGTCAGCCGCACGAGATCACGCTGCTCGAGGTCTATCGCGCGGTTGACGACGCGCAGTTGTTTGCGTTGCACCGCGAAGAGCCGAATCCGGCTTGCATGGTGGGCCGCAATATTCAAGGTGTGCTGCGCGGCATCATGAGTGAAGCGCAGCAGGCGATGGAGGCGTCGCTGGCGGCGCGCACGCTGGCCGATGCGACTGCGGATATCGTCAAGGCCGAGCGGGTGCGCGAGCGCAAGCGGCGCACAACCGCATAGCGCGGACGAAGGCAATGGGCCTACGCTTTAAGCTAGATGGTACCGTGGAGGCCAGCGATGCAACCGCTAGACAGATGCACGTGTTCCACGCCGTACGACGATAAATCTCATCAGGGGCTTGCCCCTCTTTTTTCAACTCAATATGTAATCAACGTGGTTACATATAAGCTATGCACAGGAGCATGCAAATGAGCAAAGCACTGAAGATCGCACTTTTTGGCGCGACGGGCATGATCGGTTCGCGGATCGCTACAGAGGCCGCGCGCCGTGGCCATCAGGTGACGGCACTTGTGCGCGATCCGGCGCGCGTGCCTGGCGGGGACGTCAATCTGCGCGCGGCGCAGGCCGACGTGCTCGACGCGGCTAGCATCGCCGCGACGACTCGTGGACACGACGTAGTGGCAAGCGCCTATGCACCGCCGAGCGACGATGTAGGCGTATTGACGAAAGCAACGCGCGCGTTGGTGGAGGGTGTGCGCGCGGCCGGATTGAAGCGCCTCGTGGTGATAGGTGGCGCGGGGTCGCTGGAAGTCGCCCCCGGCAAGCAACTGGTGGATGCCGAAGGTTTCCCGGATGCCTATAAGGCAGTGGCGTTGGCACACCGCGATGCATTCGATTACTACCGCACGGTCAGCGATCTCGACTGGACAGTTTTTGCTCCCGCCGCGCTGATCGCCCCTGGCGAGCGGACGGGCACGTTCCGCACCGGCGCGGATACGCTAATCGCCGACGCCGATGGCAACAGCCGCATTTCGGCCGAAGACTTCGCTATTGCGTTTGTCGATGAACTGGAGCAGGGGCGGTTTATTCGCAAGATAGCCACGGTCGCGTACTAATTCGCCCAAACGAGCGCGGCGCGCATCATCGGCGAGGACGCGCAAGTGTCCTAACATTCGGTTACGCATGCAGATGCGCGCTCGCCGTAACTGCGGCTACACTTGGCGTCTCCCGTTCTGTCGCGGATTGCCATGAAGTCATGCCCGAAACGGCGTGAACCCGGGGCTGCGCCGTTTACCGGCGGGTCTCCGGCGTTTCACGCCGTGATTCAATTTCTCCACCGTTGCACGCATCGCGTTCGGCCGGGAGGCTCTGCACGTCCCGTTGCATGGCTGCTTGCGTGGCCACTCGCGCTAGGCCTCGCGATCGCGGCGTGCCTTGCAGGGGCGCCCGATACAGCGCATGCCGCTGGCGGACCCGTGATCCCTGCGCTGCAG